>NZ_CACA01000305.1:0-61115 GCF_000180455.1 Kamptonema sp. PCC 6506 | reverse complement strand
GCAAGGGTTATTTTTGTTTGGGAAGTAGGAGAAAAAATGGCAATTCAGGGAGATCGGATGAAGAGCAAAAGTGGAATTAAAAAACAGGCAAAGTTATTTCTTTTTAGCTTTAGCTTTGTAGTGTTTGCACTGATATTTTTTAATTTTTCCTCTGCTTTTGCAGTAGCAGCAAAACACTATGACGAGTTAACTTTCCCACCGCTACCAGAGATTCAGTTGCCGAAATACACTCGATTTGAACTTAAAAATGGAATGCGGGTCTATTTAATGGAAGACCACGAATTACCGCTGGTGGGGGGAACAGCCTTAGTTCGTACTGGCGATCGCTTTGAACCAGAAGATAAATTAGGACTGGCAAGTTTGACCGGAAATGTAATGCGGACTGGAGGCACTCGCCAGCATCCGCCTGATGAACTCAATCAGTTATTAGAACAGCGTGCGGCAGCGGTAGAAACGGGTATTGGTCTTAGTGCTGGTAACGCAGGTTTTAGTGCTTTGAGTGAAGATTTAGAGACGGTTTTTGGGCTATTTGCTGAGGTGATTCGGGAGCCTGCTTTTGCTCAGGATAAACTGGATTTAGCAAAGAATCAAGAGCAAGGCGCGATCGCGCGGCGGAATGACGATCCAGAGGGTATTGCGGGCCGAGAATTTCAAAAACTGATTTATGGCGATCGCAGTCCTTACGCTCGTACTGTCGAGTATGAAACGCTCAATAATATTTCCCGCGAGGATTTGGTGAGTTTTTATCAGCAGTATTTCCACCCTCAGAATATAATTTTGGGCATTGCGGGGGATTTTGACACCGCGAAAATGCGATCGCTCATTGAGCAGAAATTTGGCGATTGGCAATCCCCAAAGGCAAGTCGCCAATTACCTTTACCTCCCGTATCTCAAGCTAGCCAAGGCGGTTTATTTTTTGTAAATCAGCCACAATTAAGCCAAAGTTACATAGAAATGGGTCACTTGGGAGGTACTTTTAGCAGTCCTGATTATGCGGCCCTAGATGTAATGAATGGCGTGCTTAATGGTTTTGGAGGCCGTTTGTTTAATAATGTGCGATCGCGCCAAGGACTAGCCTACACCGTCTACGCTGCTTGGAGTCCGAGATTTGACTATCCGGGAATATTTATCGCTGGCGGACAGACGCGATCGGAAGCAACAGTACCCTTTATTCAAGCTATTCTGACTGAAATTGAGCGGATTCGTACTGAAAAAATTACCCCAGAAGAATTAGCTTTTGCCAAAGATTCAACTCTCAATTCTTTTATCTTCAATTTTGAAGATCCCAGTCAAACCTTATCGCGATTAATGCGATATGAATACTACAATTATCCCTCCGATTTCATCTTTCGCTATCGCCGTCAAGTTGAATCAACAACTATTGCTGACGTGCAGCGCGTGGCAAACACCTATTTGAAACCGGAGAACATAGTAACCTTAGTAGTCGGCAATACTGATGCGATTAAGCCACCTCTAACCAGTCTCGGAAATTCAGTTAAGGTGGAATCGATTGATATCACAATTCCCGCTAAAAGTTGAACAGAACAACAGTTTAACGGTTAACAGTTAACGGTTAACAGTTAACCGTTAACAATTACCTACTAAGATTTTTGCCCAGCAAAAAATAAGTAGTCATTTCCCCTTTACCTTTAATTTGAATAGGGCTGCGTTTCTGCAACAAAAATTTATCTTTCAATAACTCATAAGTAACATCGCTCACTTGAATTTGACCAGCCAAACCATGCGATTCCATCCGCGATGCTAGGTTTACAGTATCACCCCATAAATCATAAATAAACTTTTTAATGCCAATCACTCCCGCCACCACCGGGCCACTATGAATGCCGATACGGATACTGAAATCCTTGTTATTTTTCGCGTTGAATAAAGCAATTTCTACCTGCATATCAATAGCCATTTGCGCGATCGTCTCAGCATGATCGGATCTCTGCGTAGGCAAACCTCCTACTACCATATAAGCATCACCAATCGTCTTAATTTTTTCTAAACCGTGTCGTTCGCACAGGTGGTCAAAAGCAGAGAAAATTTGGTTGAGTAAATCTACTAAAGCAATCGGACTCATTGAAGCAGAAAGCGGCGTAAAGCCCACAATATCTGCAAATAAAACTGTAACTTCAGCAAAGTCATCAGCAATAATGCCTTCGTGTTGTTTGAGACGATTGGCAATTGGTTCTGGCAAAATATTCAGTAATAGACGTTCAGTTTGTCCCTGCTGGAGGTGCAGTGCTTCTTCTGTTTTCAGGCGCTCAGTAATGTCTCGAAAAATAGCGCGAGTGGCAATAGGTTTACTATCAACAAATTTACAGTTTACACTGCCTTCCACAGAAATTTTTTGACCGTCTTTGGTCATAAATTCTGCTTGAACTTGTTCGATTTTTTCTCCTGACATCACCCGCTCGAACATCCCCATACAATGTTCTTTACAGTCGGGATGAATAATATCATATACCGTCATGTTAGTAATTTCTTCTTCTCTGTAACCTAGAGTTTCTAACCAAGAGCGATTGACATATAAAAAATGACCGTCCGCAGCCACACTTTGAATCAAATCCGTAGCATTTTCAAACAAATCTCGCATTTTTTCTTCACTTTCCCGCAGCGCTTCCTCTGCTTGCTTGCGCTTAATAAACTGACCGAATTGGCTGCCAATTGCGGCCATTATCTGAAGCAAATCTTCATCTAGCTGCTGCGGAAAGCGGCTGAAAAAAGTCATAACTCCCAGAACAGCTTTTGCTGAGATGATTTCTTCATAATCGCCCAGAATTGGGAAGCTAAAAGCTCCATGTAGTCCTTCCTTAGCAGCAATTTCTTTTCGCAAAAAGTCATTATCTTCAACTACATCAGAAATCCAATGGGAGGAACCGCTAGCCCAAACCCGACCAGGCAAACCAACTCCAGGCGCAAAAGTAATCTGTTCGGTAATAGCTCTAAATTCTGGAATTTCTATTGATGCTTGTACCCAACTTTGAACGCATCTGAGTAAACTAGGGTCGGAAATTGAAAAGTTTCTGTTCGCTTTTGAGATTAATCTTTCGCCTTCTTCTGACATCCAAAGTTCCCCTGTATCCCATCCCAAAGTATCGCAAATTACTGCTAATATTTCTTCGACTGCCTGTTGAAGAGTGGGCGATTCTGATAATACTAGGGTAGTAAAATGTTGCACTAATTGGCGTTGTTGATTGCGCTGGTGTTCGGTAATATCCCGACCGATATAAACTAAATCTTGTGCCAAGGCGTTGCCTTCATAAACCCGATCGATATCACCTTGAATAGCTGAACAGGAAAAAGCAACAGTTAATTTTCCTCCCTTTTTAGTTGTGCAAACTACTTCAGCATTAGCTTGAGATAAAGCCGAATAATGATTGATTTTATGAAATAATTCTTTGTCAGTAATTACCATCTCAATCGACTGGCCCACTAATTCGGTTTCAGTATATCCGAACAAAATTTGAGCTGCATGATTAACTTTTTTTATTCTACCCGATGGCGTTGTTACTAACAATGCCTCTGCCATTGAAGTGATAATTTTATCAATATAATCTTTGGCACCAGCTAAGGCACTCAATAAAAGATTCATTTCATTAGTAGCCTGGACTAATGTCTGTTCCAGAGTCATCCTGTCTGTTACATCTTCAAAAAAAATAATCAGGATATCAAAATTTTTTTCTTCTTGGTACTGGACAATGTAGAGATCGAAATAGAGAATAGAATTATTGTCTAACACCCGCGTAATTGCTTTCAGCTCAAAACTAGGTAAATTTCCTACTAAAATGTCCGCTAAAATTTCCTCAGTTCCTATAAGTTCAGGAAAACCAGTGCGAACATCATTTCCCGATGTAATATTTCCAGATTCAGCAAATCGCTGCACGTTGGAGGATGTCTCTACAATCGTTAATTCCCGATCCACTGCTAGGTATTCTAGGTGGTGAGGAGCTAAGAGTTTTTTAAAAATGCTCTTCATGAAAGATAGAGTTATAATAAGTTAAGAGGACATAATTAAACGTAAAATACCGATAACTGAAAAGCAGGCGATCTAAGCTTTTATCTCTTGTAGCGAATGCCTTCTGCTTTCTCTCTATCTGATTTCTCTATCTGGCTATTGCCCTTTAAAGGAATTGCAACTCTGAAGGTAGTACCCGCGCCAACTTCACTGCTAAAAATGATGCTACCGCCGTGCAAGTTAACGCACTCTTTGACAATGGCTAAGCCTAGTCCCGTACCCGATATTTTACCCACATTGTGCGCTCTATAAAACGATTCAAATAGTTGTTCTTGGTCGGCAATCGGAATCCCAATTCCTTCATCTTTTATTGTAAAAACAGCCTCTAGAAAGCTTTGCTCAAATTCAAAGTAAACAGTGCTACCTTGAGGAGAATATTTGATCGCATTTAGCAGCAAATTACTAAGTATTTGCCGCATCATCTTCGCATCTAACAATGGTAAAATTTCCGCCTGTTGACCATCTTCACCGGGATTTTGTGCGGATTTTTGAGTGGGTACAAATTGAATTATGTGGTTCCTACCCGCAGCAATTTTTATTTCTTCTACTAGATCTGAGCAAAATTTTGTCAAATCGATGGGTACAGGATTAAACTCTATTTTTCCTAACTCTGCACTGCTGATAAACCGCACGTCATTTAACAGTTCAATCATGTGTTTAGAGGCGGTTTTAATATGAGTGAGATATTGGATTTTTTCTGCTTCTGTTGTTTCTAATTGGTGTTCCTTAAGTATTTCAGTAGACATTAAAACTGTATTCAAAGGATTAGCAAATTCGTGAGCAATCATTGAAAAGAATCTAGATTTTATCTCTCTAAGTTCTTTTTCTTTTGCCAAAGCGGTACGAATTTCAATTTCTTCTCGGTTGCGTTCTGTGATGTCGCGACCAATATAGACAAAATCGTGTAATCCCTGTATTTCTGTCTGAATAGCTGAACAGGAAAACTCTACCCAGATTTCCTGTTTGGTTTTCTTACGACAAAGTAGTTTTATATCAAAATTCGATAGTTCCCCTTGACATAAAATATAACGGTGACGAGCCTGAGATAACAATTTATCTTCATCTGTAATCAGCGAAATCGACTCGCCAATCAATTCACCTTCACTATAACCAAACAAAAATTGTGCAGATTGATTAACTGTTTTGATAGTTCCGGCTGTTGTGGTTACTAACAAAGCATCACCCATTGACTTGATGATTTTATCTATATAATCCTTGGAAGCTGCTAATGCACTTAATAAAAGATTAGCTTCGTTGGCTCTCTGGATTAAGACTTGTTTGGCAACCATCTTTTCTGTTACATCTTCAAACAGAATAATTAATCTATTTTCAATATGGTCTTCCTCCCGATTTTCAAAGGCATAAATATCAAAATATAAAGGCTGACTGTTATCTACAAATCGCGCAATCCCTTTTAACTCAAAATTAATTTTCTGCCCTAAAAGGACGGAGATTAGAACATCTTCAACTCCTATTACTTCGGGAAAGGCAAGACGAACATCTGCACCTATTTTCAACTCCCAGGGACGATCGGCAAAGCGTTCTACTCCAAAAGATTTTTCTAGAATGGTGAACTGTTGATTAATTGCTAAATACTCCATTTGGCGGGGGCCAAGTAGTTTATTTAAAAGATGATTCATGCAGGTTCTACCATTTTGTAAGCTAGTTTGTGAAAAATATCATCAACGTCTTTGCCTGTCTTTGCGGAAGTTGTATAGGTTGCCAATACTCGCTCTGGAGCGGTGGCCTCAGCAATTTCTACCATTTTAGCTAATTTTTCTTCATCAACCAAGTCTAATTTATTTAAAGCGATGACGATCGCAGCTTTGGGATTGACGGAAGTAAAAAGCTGAATATGTTCGATTAACCTTTCAATGGTTTCGGGGCGGCTAACATCAGCAACAACTAATGCACCACTAGATCCTTGGAGGTAAGAGGGTGCGATCGCTTTAAATTTTGTATGACCTTCTAAATCCCAAATCAAAAGTTGTACGTCCTGTTTTGCCTGCTGTTTTACCCCCAACAATTCAATGTTTTTACGGGAGATTTTCACTCCCACTGTAGAAAGATATTGATCGCTGAATTGACGATCTACAAAACGGCGGATTAGGCTAGTTTTACCTACTCCAAAGTCACCCACCATGCACATTTTTTTTGAGATTGTTGACATAATTACTTGGTTTTCGCTCTCTGAGTTATTGGCTCAAAGATTACACATCTACTTAACAATAGGGGTTGACTGGACTCTACATCAGCAGGAGGGTTTAAACTCGCTACAACTTGCAACCGTCTAGGATCGACACCTTGCTGCACTAGGGCAACTCGTACAGCTTCAGCTCGCTTCCGAGCTAACTGTTGATTGATAGCAAGATTGCCTTTGCGATCGCTATGACCGATTATTTTAAGATGTTTCTGAGGGTATTGCTTCAAAAACTCTTTAATATTCCCAATTACTTCTCCGTATTCTGAGTTTAATGTTGCCGAACCCACATTAAAGTAAATGCGCGTTGTAATTTTCAGCGGATTTAATTTCACAGTGCTAATTACAGACTGTACCCCTGGAACTTGCTTCATAGATTGGGCGATTTTCTGAGCATCTGTCATTTGCATTACTGTTCCTTCCACTGTAACTTTGCGCTCTCCATATCGGCTAGAAATAGACACCCCTTCTATCTGATTTAAGACAGCAGTTACTCGCTTGACTTCCGCCGCTACTGAGGCGGGATCGGGAGGTACATCAATGGCGATAATTTTATTATCTACCTTCAGGTTTGGTGCAGTTGCTTGAGCAATTTTTTCGGCTTTAGCGCGTAACCCTTGATTTGGTAAATTTCCTGTGAGTTTTAGGGTATTTTTTTCAACATCTACTCTCAGGCGATATACGGCTAAATCGGGAGCAAAACTTAAAGCTGTGGCTGTATTTGCTTCTACTCGGCGCTCAATTCTCTGGCGATATTCATACATTCCCCAAGGCACTAAAAATAGGGACGAAACAACTAAGGAAATGGCTAAAAGAGCTGTTGGCGGTTTAGACTCTTTCTCCTTTGAAACTTGCTTAAAAATTCTTTCAATCAGTGTGTGAACTTGCTCTGGAATTTTATCGGGATCGCCGTCATAAAACTCTATCGGTCTACCATACTTCATAATAATGGTACTGAGAGTTTCCCGCATTTTGTTGACAAAATCTTGGGGTTGTTCTCCTTTAATCACCACCGCTAAGTAACAGTAGCCTGCAACTTCAAGAATAATCTTAGAATCGCCGTACTCAATCTCGTTGAGTTCAGAAACTTCTCCCGACTGGGCAATACAATCATTAACAAAGCTGCGAATAGCTGTCAGCATCCCCGCCACCATATCCGATTCTAGCTGTTGCTTGTTTGCTGGCTGCACTTCTGCAATCACTAACCCCGAAGCTTTGTGAATTAAAAATACAGCTTGAACCGAAAAGGGAACCGCTTCTTTCAGAATTAATTCTGCTTCAGATACTCCCTGCATTTGAGCTTTAATTTTGCGTTGAACTCCTTCTATGCTAAAGGCATTTGCCACCTTTTCATTGATGGTTTTAATAGCTTCCCCTAGATATTTAGCAATAGTATTACCAATTACAGGGTAGAGAGCATCTACCATTGCGTCTCGCTCTAGTTCAATTTGGGCTTTAATAGCTTTGCCCATTTCTGGCGCTAGAGCTTCAGCAATTGATTCTTGATCGAGGCGAATTTGCTCTCTAATTGCTATTGCTATTTCTGGCGCGATCGCGTTCGCCATTTCTTGCGGAGAATTCTTGATCTGTTGCGAAATCGCCTCTGGTAGCAAATCCGCAATAGCAGCACTCATTGCCTGTTTATCTTGCTGAGTTTTTGCCTTGATCACCTCATCAATGATCGGCACCATTACCTTGATAATTTCTTCCCTTGACTCTGATATTTTTAGACTCAGAATTTCACCAATCCAAGGCAATAACAGAGCAATTAATTCTTGAGGATCGTAAATTTGATGTTCGAGATTTCCCAGTTTGTGTTCAATCATTTTCATCAAATGCCGTACCCCAGGCAAATCACTTTCTGCTAGCAGAGTTTTTACATCGTCTAATTCCGATATTTTTGAGCCGAAAATTAGGTTCTGTAACTGTTCTATAGCTTCCAATGATTCCTCTGAATTTTCTACAGCATTCGGAGCTGTTTCTGCTTCCAATTCGAGGGACTGTTTTTCTTCTAACAGTCTTGGCAAGTCTTCAGGTGAACTGATTAAAACATCTAAATTCTTCGATGGTGGTGATGTTATTAATTCTTGGGATGTGAATTCTTGAGAAATTAATTTTTCGGGGATCTCAGGACTATCCTCTAGTAAGTTTTCTAACCCTGTAACAGCCGTCACCAAAACATCTAAATATTCACCATCTAAATATTCGCTTTGTTTTGCCATCGCTTTGGTGATGGTAACTGGCCGCACAAAATCCTCCCTCTGCGAAACTTTAGCCGCCTCAGAAGGAATGATTAGATCTTCTTTACTTTGCTCCTTGGTAACTGAATCATCTATAAAAACTACGTTAGCGTTACTCGTAACGCTGTCCTCACTAAAGTTTGTTGATGGCTCTAGGTTAGACAGTTCTTGGCTGTGTAAATCCCTGTCAAAGTCCGCCTCTAATTCAGGTGCGGCGCTGGTCGAACTTTCTTTGCTGATGGGCAAAAAAGACAGAATTTTCTCCACATCAACCACATCAGATACAGCAGCTTTTTCTCTAGGAATATGCTGCTGTAAAACGATCGGTTCTGTGAGTTTTTCGAGCTGCAATAGCAAATTTTCTAAAGGATCGGACTCCTCCTTGATAATTCCCGATCTCAAGTTGTCAAAGTTACTATTATTTGGTGCGATTGAAGTCTCTGCTGTTGGGGGACTAGCTGCTGAGCAAATAATATTATCAAAGACAGCTTGAGCTGAATCCTTGGCGGGTTGACCAGGCTGAAGTTTAGATTTTTCAGCCTGCTCTAAAATTTTCAGATCGGTCAGTAGATGCACCAAGGGTTGAAGCTGAGTTGCGGGTTGAGCACGAGCCTTTTTTGCTTCAGAAACAAAACCTGCTTGCTGATTTAGGTCAGCTAGATTTTCTTCCGATAAAGCCATCTGCTTTTACCTCTTTAATTTAATGATGACGGTCTGGCAATAACAATCCTGTATCTAAATTACTATCAGCAACTTCTTTGAGTTCGGGAACAAATTCGCTCCCTTTTAACCTCATGCCAAGTTCAAACAATATTTCTGCCATGTCATCCCTAGAAACTTTAACTTCCCTGAGAACAGAGAAGCGTCTGTCTAGTTCTTCAAAAACTTGAGTTCTTAGGCTACGGATATCTTCTTGGATCTGATCTCTGCTCTGGGAAAAATCATCCCGAATTGCTCCGGTTTGGTTGTCTATCGCTTCATCTAAAGCTTCAATGCTGCTCGAAAACTTTCTATTTACTCTGTCGATTTGTTGCCGAATATCGGTAGTATCTTCTTGGACTGTGCTGTTGATAGATTTGAGCTTTTTTTCAAAGGAGTCAAAGGCCGCCCTTAGCTCAGTTGTCAGCACTGATTTTACCTGTTCTAGGCGAGTTTGGATATCTTGCTGTAACAATGAGATATCGGACTCTATTCTATCAAACCGATTATCGTATTCTCTTAACTGAGCTCCGAATATGATGTCGCGAATTTGATCGATATTACCCAGCCTTTCGCGCATTTCTTCTTTGGTTATTTCTGCCATGTTTGCACCTCTAGTTTCTGGTTATTAAGAATTCGATAAAGTAGTACACCCCTAGAAAACCGCTAGTTGACCTTTTGAAACAGAGTCTTCAAAAGTACCGCGCTAGTTTTACGGTTAATTTTACGGCAATTTCGTCTTTAGTTGGACTTGAGTCCTATTTTGTCACGTTTGTGGAGGTAAATCTGCTTTTGAGAGGGTGATGCCTGTCGCTAGCTACGCTTAAGCGCTTGGAGGCTAAATCTGATGCCTTTGCTCCTTGGGCCTTTGCCGATCGCGGTAGAAAAGCAGCAGTATTACCAACCACTACGGTTGCATTGTAGCAAGAGTAGGAAGCAAGCTGGAAGCATCAACCTTGAGGCTAGGCGAAACCTACCCCGGTTCTGGGATTGCTCGGAAACCCTTGCCATGACAAGCAAACACTAGGTAAGCCCTAGTTAATTATGTCCATTTAGCTAAGACTTTAGCTAAGACTAAGGAAGTAAAATTAGCAGATGTGTGACACACCCCTGACACATCATTGATTCTAAACTCCAAACAATACTAGGTATTCACGGCAAGCGCAAGTCAAGAACAGCTAAAATATAGCAAATAGTTGCTCCCTAAGCTTTGTCTAGCCTATGACCACTGCTGCACCAGTTAAAACTCAATACGAAGCCATTATCGGTCTGGAAACCCACTGTCAGTTGGGTACTAAAACTAAGATTTTCTCTAGTTCCTCTACAGAATTTGGTGGTGTCCCGAATTCCAATATAGATCCGATTTGTATGGGAATGCCGGGAGTGTTGCCGGTACTGAATCAGAAGGTGCTGGAGTATGCTGTGAAGGCAGGGCTGGCGTTAAAGTGTCAGATTGCACCCTATAGCAAGTTTGACCGCAAGCAATATTTTTATCCAGATTTACCCAAAAATTATCAAATTTCTCAGTTCGATTTGCCGATCGCGACTAATGGCTGGCTAGAAATTGAGTTGATTGATGATGGGGGTAACTCTACACGCAAAAAAATTGGGATTACTCGCCTGCACATGGAGGAGGATGCAGGAAAATTGGTTCATGGCGGCAGCGATCGCCTCTCTGGTTCGACTTATTCGATGGTAGACTACAACCGCGCTGGGATTCCGTTAATCGAAATAGTCTCGGAACCGGATTTGCGATCGGGTGCGGAAGCTGCCGAATATGCCCAAGAATTGCGCCGTATCGTCCGCTATCTCGGTGTTAGCGACGGTAATATGCAGGAAGGTTCGCTACGCTGTGACGTGAATATTTCCGTGCGTCCCGTTGGCAGAGAGGAGTTTGGCACTAAAGTCGAGATTAAAAATATGAACTCCTTTAATGCTATCCACCGGGCGATCGACTTTGAAATTGAACGGCAAATTCAAGCTTTGGAAAATGGCGATCGCATTTTCCAAGAAACCCGGCTCTGGGAAGAAGGCAAGCAGTGTACTGTGAGTATGCGGCTCAAAGAAGGTTCTAGCGATTACCGCTACTTCCCAGAACCTGACATCCCCCCGATTGAGGTATCGCCGGAACAGTTAGGGCACTGGGAAGCGGAACTTCCAGAATTACCAGCTTCTAAACGCGATCGCTACGAAAATAAAATCGGTCTTTCTGCCTATGATGCCCGCGTATTGACGGACGATAGAGCAGTGGCTGAGTATTTTGAAGCCGCGATCGCAGCAGGTGGTAATCCTAAGCAAGTCGCTAACTGGGTAATGGGTGACATCACCGCCTACCTGAAAAATGAAAAGCTCAATATTACCCAGCTACCTTTTAAACCCGACGGTTTAGCGGAACTGATTTCTTTAATTGATGCTGGCACGATCAGCGGCAAAATCGCTAAGGATTTGTTACCCAAGTTATTATCTGAGGGTGGTTCTCCGAAGCAAGCGATCGAAGCGGCGGGCGTTACCCAAATCTCCGATGCTGCAACTCTAGAAGCTGCGATCGATCGCGTCATCGCTGAGAATCCCAAGGAACTAGAACAGTACCGCAGTGGCAAAACTAAGCTGTTGGGCTTTTTTGTCGGCCAGGTAATGAAACAAACTGAGGGACGTGCCGATCCCAAGCTTACTAATCAATTGTTGAACAAAAAACTCAATGGTTAGGTGAATTCTCAGTAAGCTAACGGGGCGATCGCTCCTTTAAACTTAAGAAAGCGATCGCTCTATAGATAGCCCCTAGCCCCTCTTAGAAAGGAGTAGCTGAGGAATCGAGGTCATTTAAAAGGGTTTCTTGGGCCATAGCCTGAATGGTAGCAAAGGAAACTTCGCAGAAATAGCGGCGGCGAAATTGTTCTTCTGAAACTACAGCTAAGAATCGTTCTATGGAGTGGGAAAGCGCTTCAGAATGGGACATTGAGACTTGGTGAGAATGGGTTGGGTGAGATAAAGTTACTGATGGTTTTTCTAGGGGATGTCTGGTGATGTGAAAGGCGCGATCGCGGTAAGTGACTTGGAAACCGAGATGGGTTAAAGTTTTGAATCCCAGTTGTAGGGATACGTCGCTGATGCCTAATTTCTGTCTTAGTTGTCTGCGGGTAACTATTTGGTTGGTACGACTGAGGTATTTGGCAATTCCCACTAGCTGTTGCCAGATTTGGATAGGGGGCGGGGATGGTGGGAGACTGTAGGCGATCGCCAGTTTCTGTTGTGAGTGGAGTCCCCGCCTAAACCATGCTTGTAATTCGCCCCAGCTAGTGGGACATTCTGCAATTATCAGGGGTGAAGGAGAGAGGGCGATCGCTGACTCGTCTTGGTTTTGGCTATTGCGCCAGTCTAATATCCAATCAATTTGGGCAGGAATGTTTACGGGCGCATTTTCGCCATTTGGTCGCAAAGCAATCAGCCGCACTTCATAGCGTTTTTTATAAGTATTGAAGTCAAGCTCGACTATAGCATCGCAGGGCCCTGTGGGAATTTCATCTTTGTAGTGTCCCCACCAAATCCCAGGAAATGCGCGATCGCTAGATTCGTCTCTAATTTCAAAATCGGTTTTGATATATTGTACTTTATTACCTCTTAAATCCTTCTGGTTGCAGTGCCATGTATTTTCAAACCAACAGTTTTGAATCAACAATTTAGGCGCAGGATTCCCCATGCCGCAAGGTTCGAGGAGTTTAAGTTCTTGAAATAACTCTCGCCCCAATTCAGAGACTGTAACAATCAGGTCAGCTTGGATAGTTGGGGAAGGTAAACCATTAACCATTTGCCCTCGCAATTGTTGATTAATTGCATCTGTAAATAAAGAAATATTTTCAACGGGCAAACTTAATCCAGCAGCAAAGGGATGACCGCCGAAACGGTGTAATAAATGAGCTTGACTTTTCACCAATTGGTAAAGGTCAATTTGGCTAACTGAACGGGCAGAACCTCTGGCTAAAATTGGGTAATTGGTAATTGGTAATTGGTAATTGGTAATTGGTAATTGGTAATTGGTAATTGGTAATTGTTCCCCATCTCCCCCGCTCCCCATCTCCCCCGCTCCCCATCTCCCCTGCTCCCCCGCTCCCCCGCTCCCCATCTCCCCCGCTCCTTCTGTACTGAGTAAAATGGTAGGGCGACCGTATTCTTGCGCGACTTGACCTGCTACTAATCCTAAGACACCGACAGGCCATTGGGAGTCCGCTAAAACAATTACACTGGTAGTTGACAAATCAAGTTTAGCTAATTTTTCATTGACATCTTTAGCAACATCTTTCTGTATAGATTTGCGGCGAGTATTAGCTAATTCAGTTGAAAGTGCTAGTTGGTCGCAGCGTTTTCTATCCTGGCTAGTCAACAATTCCACGCAAAAACTAGCATCACCTTGAATGCGGCTAACTGCGTTAATTCTAGGGCCGAGTCCGAAAGAAATATCTGTAGGGCGATCGCCACTTCTTTTGCACAATTCTAATAGTTTAGTAATCCCTGGTCGAGTAGAATTTGTGATTTGTTTCCCTAGACATTCTATCCCCTTTTGTGCTAAGTAACGGCAGTCACCTGTGAGTTGCACTAAATCAGCAATTAAACCAATAGCTACTAAAACTAATAGGTCTTCTAAAGGGCGTTGAGGAACATTGGGCAAACTTTGATAAAGTGCTTCAATTAGCTTGTAAGCAACTGCTACACCAGAGAGGTGAAAAAGTTGGTGGGTCGAGGGTAAATAGCGGGGATTGATGATAGCTACTACTTGAGGGCGTTCTTCTGGTAGCGTATGATGATCTGTGACAATAATATCTATTCCTAAACTGCGAGCATAGTCAATTTCTGCTAAATTTGTGCTGCCCGTGTCGCAGGTGATAATTAAAGTAATTCCTGATTTGGCTAACGCATCAATTCCAGGGTTATTGAGGCCATGAGATTCAGTGAGACGATTGGGAATATAGTAAGTAAGTTGTTCATTTTGAGAGAAAAACTGCCCTAAACCATCCCAAAGAACAGAAGTTGAGGTAATACCATCTGCGTCAAAATCTCCCCAAATAGCAATATTTTCTGCATTATTACGTGCTTGCAGAACTCGCTCTACGGCAAGATTCATTTCTTGCCCAAATTCAAAAGGACTTGCTGGTTGATAAAGATTGGGGTTCAAAAAACCAGCTATTTGTTCGGGGTTTTGAATTCCCCTTGACATTAATAGTGAGGCCGCATAATGCCCTGGCAATTCAGGGGCGTGACTTTTGACGGCTTCAATTAACCAAGTTGGCGGGTGAATTGGGGGCTGAATTTGCCAATTTTGAGGTTGTTCCGGCATTTAGGAATATCCAAGGACTAAATGATTCCTACATTTCTATTTAATCTTATTTTATGTAGTTTTTTTTGCTAGCAAGCTAATTCTATTCCTTTGGTGGTACTCAAAGGATCACTCTAAGGGTACAGTCTGCTTATGCGCCGATCAGTTAGAGTGAATACAAATGAAGAAAAAAACCAAGGTTCTTCAAATGTCCTAACAAGGAAACTTTTAACTCAAGTTTTCAAATAAGGACATCTCCTACAAAGAAATATTTTTTGAATAGTTGTGACGAGGATAATTATGAAACCTAACGAAGAAAATAGCTTTAGCCGTGAAATTCATCAAGAGGTTCACACCGATGGAACTAATGGTCACGTCAGTACAACGCGAACTACTTCAACAGTTCCCAGTACAACAGCAGCTCACCATAAAGGTTATGTAGAGGGCGAAGTTGCAGAAAGTCACCGCAAAAGAGAAGTTCAAAAAGTTAGAGATAATGATAATGCTGCTCGCGGGTTGCTGTTAGGAATTATTCTGGCTTCTTTAGTCGGCTTGGTTCTCGGAACTGTATATTACTTGAATAGACGTGATGAAGCTCCTATTCCTGCTCCTTTGATTGTACCTGTACCGAGAGCAAATCAGCCTTCAACACCACCTGCTCCGACTAGGACTATTGAGAGAGAAAAGACAATCATTGAAAAGATTGTTCCAGCTCCTCAACCGTCTCCAGTTCAAAGAGCTACGCCTGCTCCTCAACCAAGTCCAGCTTCTCAACAACCAGCGCCTAATATTAATATTACTGTTCCCAATTCCCAGCGTCAAGATCCACCCGCTCCGCAAGCAGCACCAGCTCCATCTTCGCCATCAAATAATATCAATATTACGGTTCCAAGTCCCCAGAGGGAGCCAGCTTCAGCCTCGCCAATTCCAGCACCTCAGAGTTCAACTGCTCCATCCTCCAATCAAAATGATAGCGGTTCTGGAGTAGGGACAGGCAGTGGAAGTAATACAGAAAGCGGCACTGATTCTAATCCTAGTAATACGGCTACACCTGGTAGTAATTCTGGTGCAGATGGTTCACAGCAATAGAAGTCTGATGTTTAATTAGTATCCAGGGTTCAAATCGCTGACTCATAATAGTTAAAGTCCTCTAAGGGGGACTTTTTTTATGGTTTAAATAGATATTTCTTCAATCATACCTAGATTCGGTAGCCAATCTGGGGGTGCAGTTACCGTAATGTTGCTTAAGGTATTTTCTTCAGTTTCGGGACTGCGATCGCAGCGAGTGATAAACTGACAAAAATCGCAATTGTTAGATGTAATTTCTACTTGGGGAAAGGGTTCGCCTTCTTCATGATATAATTTCAACCATTTTGTTAGTTGGTTTAAGATGCTAGTTAAATCATTTCTAGTTTGTTCATGCTGTATATTGTTGTAAGTAAATTTGAGGCTTTGCGGTTTATTTTCACCTTCTAATTGTACGAACCAATAGGTCATAGAAATTTGTTCAGGTAAATAGTTGCTCGTTTCTGCTAAAACATATAAATAAAGACGAGTTTGCCAGTTTTGTGCTAATAATTTATGGTTTTGAGGACGGGGGTAGGTTTTCCAGTCAAAGATTTGAGCTTGTGTTGCTTCGGCTATGAAGAGGTCATAAATTACGGTAATTAAATAGTCTTGGAAGATGAGGGTACGAGGATGTTCAGCTTGGCGGAAAGTGAGGTTACTATTTTCTGGGGGGGGAAAAAGTTCGGGTGTGGCATTTATAAAGGCAGTGAGGCAATTGTGCATTTCTGCGTCTTCTTCAATCAAGGCTTCGATTGGTAATCCGATTTCTCGCTGCTGCATTAACAGGTGAAATTTGCTACCCCAGGCGAGTTTTTCTTGTTGTTCTGGGGTATAGGGGGTTGCTAGTTGTTCGAGGTAGGTGTGTTGAAATTTGCGGGGGCAGGTTGTGAGTAGGTTGAGTTGGCCTTGGGAGAGTCTAAACATTGTGTTTTTTTGTTTGGTGTTTGTTAAATTGTAGGCGATCGCGCTTGGTAAATGATATCAAATTTGGTTTAAAAAATCGAATTTCCGGGCGATTAGAAATCGCAGCTATACAAACAAAGTCCGCCTACGCGGACTAAAATAAAAAGAGGGAATAAAGCCAAATTTGGTATGAGGCGATCGCGCTTGGCTAAGTTGTGCTAATCTAATGTCAGTAGTATATAATTACACTCAAATAATTATTTTAAAGGAGGAACTATTCTTCCAACAGCAGCGCAAGGGTTAATTTGCATCAGCTTATGTCAATCTTTGACTAATTTTTACCACTCAGTCGAAATATTGCGTTTTGATGAGCGCGATGGCACGATTTTTATTTTTGCAGGGGAAGAACTGCAAATCCAAGTTTACCGTGATGGCACATGGGAGTATTTAATATGAAACCTGATTTTGAGACGATGAGCAAGGCTGAGTTACGAGCTTATTTCCTCGCTCACAGGGATGATGATGATGCTTTCTATACACTTGTTGACCGTTTGAAGGCGGATAATAAAGATGCTGTAAGGTATCCGTTTCCCGATACTCCAGAGTTGCTGAAAGAAATGGAGGAGAATATTCGCGATCGCATTAAGAAGCTAAAGGAATCATAGTTTTTTGGGTTGGGGTTGAGAGGGCGATTGTGCTTTTTTGGGGAGGTGCGATCGCCTGAGCATTGGGTATAATATTGGTAGTATTTAAGAAGGAATGAAAAATGAGTGTTCGAGACGAAACTATTGCGAAAATTCATCAACTGCCAGAAACACTTGTTCAACAAGTAAATGATTTTGTAGATTTTTTGATGAAAGATGATAGGTATGAGGTTAATTTGTGGAGTCAATTTACTGAAGGGAGAGATCTGGCTGAATTAAATTTTTCTGATTATTTGCAGAATTTAGAAGCTTATGAAGAACGTTTGGCCAGAGGTGAGATCCAATGGTAGAGATTAATCGAGGAGATGTGGTTTTATGCGATCTTAATCCAGTAGTAGGGACGGAACAATCAGGCATTCGGCCGGTTTTAATTCTACAAATAGATCGGGCTAATGCCGTCAGTCTGCACACGATTATTGCTCCGTTTACGACAAAAATTAGGCGTGTTTTATTATCTTCTCATGTGTTTGTTCCCGCAGGTATAGGGGGATTAAGTCAGGATTCGGTACTGCTTTGTGAACAGATTAGAGTTAGTGATAAATCGAGGCTAATTAGGGTGCTTGGCAATTTGGATGATATCTATATGCAGGAGGTGGCTAAGGCTGTGTGTGCAATTTTAGGTTTATAAGGGTGGCGAAGTTCAATCTTCATTAATTTATAGAGTGCGATCGCGCTTTCAATTTCACTGATGACTAGCACTCTTCCTTTTATCAGGACAGTAGCTACCATCGCTTCATAAATATAGTGGTCTTGAAGAAGCTCCAACTCTTATATTTAATAGATGATTAAGAGCTAAGTTAGCATCAGTACCAGAAGGGAGAGCTACTAACACATTATTTGACGAGCATAAACTCTCCCTGGAATCTGTACCGCATATAACAGATTGACCACTAACCGTCCCGGCTTTAAGATATTTTAATTGACCAGATCTATTAAGTCTTTCAAATCTAGCAGAAATTTCCTTGCAGCGACGCTCAGGAGTCCAGCCCGATGCAGTATATTCCTCATTAGTCCAGATAATAACTGTCATCGGCCCTCTCACAGTACGAACAAGGGTTGCTGGGTTTCCCTGACTCATCCCGCATAAGAATATCCTATTGCTGATATTTGATGGTTGATCAGATAAAGGAACTGGAAGTAATGTTACAGGTGTTGCAGTAGATAGCTGTTGTGCTTGTAATTTCTCAAATGTTTTAATCGGAACGCCGTAAATTCCTACCATTTGCTTGGTATTTTGATTTATATTAGCTTTCCCAGAAATTCCTACAACCCTACCCTTAGTATCGATTATCGGACCGCCAGACATTCCTGGTATCCCAACCCCATTAAATGCTAGTTCATAACCGTTTGTCTGCATTGGCAAACGCTCAGTAATACGAGCGCTAAGAAAATAATAAAGGCTTTCTGGAACTATTAATCCTGGGCTAGAATAGCCTGCATAATAAATCCTTGTACCTTCCTTCAATTCGTCAGAATTGCCTAATTCAGCAACTCGATATTCTTGATTGCTGGTAAATGCTAATACTGCTAAGTTAACCTCTTTTAGCACATGACCAGAGTAAATAGGATAGCGTTCTCCATCAGGTGCCTGAATTTCAAATCCCCCAGGTTGAAAAATTACATCGTAGGCTGTGAGTACAAGATAAGTGTCATCTTGGCGGCCAATAATCACCCCTGACCCACGACCATCTTCTGTACCAATTAAAACCGTAAATTCTCTAGCATTTAGTTCAATCTGACCCGAATTTAATTCTATACTTAGCTTTTGTAATTCTGTCTTGGCAAGAGTAGCTTCTTTGCTGAATTTTGCTATTTTTTGCTCGTATTCTTTCTGTTTCTGAGTTGCCTCCTGAGTTTTTTGCTCTGCCTTAGCTGCCTGTTGTTGCGCTGCAATTGCTTGTTCTTCTGCTATTTTCTGACTTTGAGCTGCTTCCTGACTGAGCTGCTGTGCTTTGACAGCTTCTTGTTGAAGATTAACTTTTTTTCCCTCCGCAATGCTCACTCTTTGCATCGCTTCCTGACGCTTACGTTCTGCATCTTCTCTAACTTTTTCTAGTTCAGTTTTGGCAGCAGCTAGCTCCTGATTAGCTTTTTGCATTTCCTGCTGAGTTAATTTTGACTGTGCCTCTGCTTCTTTTAATTGATCCTCAGCAAAACTTCTAGTTTTTTCTGCCATTTTGACTTGTTTCTGCGCCTCAACTGCCTTTTGGTTAACATCAGCCATTTTTTGCTCAGCTTGCTCAGCTTTCTTGATTTGTTGCCACGTCTGTGTAGCTGCGATAGCGGCAACAATTAACATAATTAATAGTACAGCCGACCCAAATCCTATGCTGATATTGGCTCTTTTAATTTTTCTATTTGCTTCCTCATTAGCTTTAGCTAGTATGCGACTTTCTTCTTCTTTTAAATCTAAAGCAATTTGAATTTCTCGCTTATCCAAGGCCTGACTAGCAGCTAAAAACTGATAATCATGATCGCTCAAACTTTTACCAGTTCCCCAGACAAGTGCATCCTGTAAAGCCTCCCCTCGCAACAACCGCGATTCATCCTGACAACTAGAAGCCAACCAAGCCGAGATTGCCTCACTATAGGGACGTAAATTAGCTAATGCCTTCTCTACCCAACTCGCATTAAAAACAGATTGATAAATTAAATTATAAACCCTTAACTTACCCTGATGTTTAACCACTAATCCCGATAACTGCAACTCCATTTGTTCAGCACAATAACTAGCTTCTATTCCTCCCCGCTGCAAAATTTGCTGATACAATCCCAATAACCTACTGGTGAGTTCTTTACTATTCAGGATGCGATCGCGTATTGTCCTCAAATGCTCCGGTTCATCCTGCGATTCCCAATTGTCAATAATATATTGTGTAACTAAACTCTCAATATTCGGCATTCTACTTTCTGCCTTATCCACAACCAGTTTACACAACTTTTGAGTAAGAAAAGGTTGCCCTCCCGTCCAATCTAATAACTCTTCTAAAATCATTTCAGGATAATCTACTTTAGCCGCTAACCCCTGAGTTAATGATAATTTAGCTTCCTCTAACTTAAACCCTGTCACCTCAATTGCTCGACCAATATTAAACGGCGTGCGTCTCTTATCAGCAATTAAATCTGATGGCGTTGCTACTCCTAATAAACAAAATGCAAGGCGATGGTATTCAGGATTATCTACCCGTTGATTATAACACCATCGAATCAAGGCAAAAAAATCATCAAGACAAAAATTTAAACTGAGAACGCTATCAATTTCATCCACAAATATAATAACTCTTTCGCCGGGAACTTTGACAAGTAGCACATCTTCAATAAACCGACTCAATTGCTGAACTGGCGATAGCCCCTCTTGTTCGCTTCTCCAAGTTTTTAAATTGACTTTGCCTAATAAATCTAACCCTCGGATCAACTCAGAAATAATCCCTTTATACCACTGATTTGCTGTAACTTCTTTGCTGCCAATTTTCGTCATATCGAGGGCTGCACAGGCAAATTTTTCGGTTTTCAGGCGTTGCATAGTTCTAACTCGTAGAGAAGATTTACCCATTTGTCGCGAGTTCAAAACATAGCAAAATTCACCAGCTTTCAATGCTTCTAATAATTCAAAATCAGCACGGCGAGTTACATAACTGGGAGCATCCGGTGGCAAACTCCCACCAACTTTATATTCATATTCTACTTTTTGTGCTGTATTCATAATTATTTCCTTACATCTTTATACCAAACTTGGCTTAAATATGCCTCTTATTTCTTAGTCCGCGTAGGCGGACTTCGTTTGTGTAGAAGCGATTTCAATCGCCGAGTAAAATAGCTTTAGTATTACAAGCGATCGCAAAAATATCGACGATACAATTCACAACTTGACATCACCTCATCTCCCTTCAATTTCACTAGCCCCATACTCTCTAATTTATAGGCTTGCCTTGACTCTAACTGTACACTTTTGTCTGATTCTACAACTCTTTTCATCGCCGCTATCAATTCCGGCTGCTTTTGAAAATATCCTAAGTGTCGTCGCAAATGATCGCTATAAATTCCTGCTTGGGTAGCAGCTTCAGACAGCAACTTTTCTAAAGTTAGATCCTGACGTTGCAGGTGATAAAAAGCTAGTCTTACTAAAAAAGGATGTCCGCCAACTATCGCCATTAATTGTTTAATTTCCTCGCTTTTTAACTCAAGTTTGTGAATTTTTGCTAAATCCTCTACTTGCTTTTCTGTAAATTCTGGTAACTTAATAGGTAGCCCGACATTAAAAGGTGAACGATTGATATTTAATGGGATATAAACTTCTGTCGAGTGCGTTACTACTAATCGTAACCGCCGCCATATTTCCAGATTATTAGCTTCTTCGTGAAACTCTCGCAATAGTGGCAAAAAATCCCCGGCAATATCGGGATAATGAAAAACTCGATCGACTTCATCGAAAGCTACAACTAAGGGACTATCTATTTTTTGTAACAAATGAGCTTGGAAATATGTAGTGCAGCTAATTTTACTCCCAATTTCTTCATCCCAATAATCATCTAGCATTGGTTGTAGCCCTAATTGCCGACTAATATTGGCACAAAGCCACCGCAAAAGTTTATCTAAGTTAGTAAAAACAGTAGCTTCTGCTTGTTGTAAATTTAATCGCACAGTTCGATAGCTATATCTCTCAGCATGAGCTAAAATTCTTACCATTAAAGATGTTTTCCCCATTTGATTCGGGGCTTTAATCCGAATTAGGGAACCGGCTTTTAAAACCTCTTTATAGCAGTCATATTCGATGGGTTGACGCTCAACATAAAATCTTGAGTTTAGAGGTACTTGACCATCTGGATATTCTAGGGGTTCTTCTAATGGAAGTGGTGAGTTAGGTGCGTGCTTTCGCCGTTCTGATTCTCTCTTTAAGGCTTCTTGAAATTTCTTTTTTGTTACCTCTTCTGCTAACGCATTAGAAAGTTTTTCCCATAATTTACTACCCACATCAGCTCTGATGTAGTTTACAGAATAACCAAATTTTTCGGCGATTTGCTCGTAACTGTCACTATCCCAAGCACCCCGCAGCACTTTGACCTCGATATCACTAAGGTGGTTGCCAGTTTTTTCATATACGGCTGCATCGGCAACTTTTAGCGCTTCATCCCAGGTGAATTGTGATTCTGAATTCATCGTCTTTCCCAGTTTCACTACTTACATATCATATATCAATGGTTAATCTCAGACTAGAGCTTGAGAGCAATCCTGACTTTTCCCTACTTTTTTGGCAAGCCACCTAACTAAACCTGACTTTTTCCTGTTTATTTTAGGAATACTAGATGTTTCAAGTTGGAAATATTACCTATTATTTCAACTTTATCGCTTGATAATTACCTGAAAAAATATACAGTATCAAGAAAAAAGTTAGCGCTAACTGGCTTTTCTATTACTGAATTTATCGGGGAAACGAGCATGAAACTTGCTATTTCAATTGTATTGCTGTTGATGCTAATCGCGGCGATTAAATCTACCTTCAGGATGCCAGTATCTTTAACGAAAATTGATCGGGAACATAACAAATACGCTAGTTGTAAGGTATGTGATAGCCCAGACGGTAAAACTTGCTGTACGCAATAGACATTAGAAAGATGAACCCTACTCTTGAACAATATTTCTGATACTCAGCGTATAGGTTCTGACAATCCCGAACTTACAAAATTCTAATGTAGTGCGTTAAGAAATGTGTAGATGTAGCCAGCCGTAGGCATCGCACTCCTCAATCTGCATAAAAACAGCCCCTCACCCCAGATAGCTTTATAGAACTGCTCAGGAGTCATCCACTAATGTTTAACCTAGCCAACCTTTTCCGTATCAAAACCACTGGCACATCCTTCTCCTGCCAAAAGGTAGTTAACCACGATTTCAATGAAGAAGCGATTGTTGATGAACCGATTTATGCTCGCCGAACAGGTCGAGTCTATTTCCAAAGTAGCTGGTGGCCTGCTCGGTGCGACCAAGAAATTACCTTAGAAACAGGTGATATTGTTTACGTTATTGGTATTGATAATATTACTCTGTTGGTTACACCTGCTCCTTTTTTATAAGGGTGACATGACTTACGCAAAAATATCTCTAACGCGACCAAATGTCGCGCTAAAGTCACCGTTTTTCTGATAATATTCGGTGGGATTGGTGGGGATCTGTCAAAGACGGGCAATATCTGCCCTAGATATGGTTACAGCAAAAGAAATTTGAACTATACTAAATGAATAGTGATTAAAGGAGGGATGGTATCAGAAGCGAATACCTTGCTGTAAGAGTGGAGATAGGCTGACAGATACACAGTAATTCTAAGTGCGATTCGTTGAAGAGTGAATTACGGTGAAAGTCCGTAGATAACTCCTCCAGCCACAAAACTGAACTCTCGGTCTATCGGGGTGCAAGCGCCTTTTACCAGACTCAGGTATAATTCCCTATTTCTCTACACTAACCAAGCTCAATGTCCCTTCAAAAGCTAATTCTGAAGCTAAATAGATCGCAGCTTTGCTCCTATGAAGCCTGAAAATCCCAAAAAATCTTTCCCAAATGCTGTTCCTACTTTAATAGAGCCTCAGCCGACTTCGTGCCGTCATCTAGGCGTTTCAGGTAGTCTCTTAGAAAAGCTTGCACAGAGGTTTAGCAACCTCAGTATCCGCAGCAAGATTCGTGGCGGCTATACAGTTGCTATTGGCGTTGCTGTTGGAGGAATAATAACGGGGCTGACATTAAGCAATTATTATTATCATAAAGCGGCACAGGAAGTAGATATCGATTTGGAAAGTCGCCGCTTAGGAGATTTACAAACAGCTTTGCTGCGGACGCAAATTTACCAGCAGCGCCTTGTTTATTGGCTACAGCAGCCAGAATTGTTAGCTCAAAAATATAAGCAGCTAAAACAATATACTGACACCTTGAAAAATCTGTTATCTGAACTTCAATCTGAGGTAGATATAGCACAGGTAGAAGGAGTCAAGCCTTTTATGCAAACTTACGAGCAATCGCTAGAAGTTTATATCCAAAAACTAGAGATAATTCTCGAGCAAATTGCAGTTTTGAAAAAGAGCAAGGCTGGGGTAGCTAAAGCTGAGAAATTGCTATCGGATTTCACTAAGGATAAAATCGGATTTGAGCTAGATAATCTGGCCGATGATTTAGCAGCACTTATTGAGGTTGCTGACAAACAAGAAGATGTAGTACAGGCGGCTTCAGTTGAGGCAGAAATGCTGCGATCGCAGATACTTACTTACAGTATGATACTATCAGTTCTGATGGCAGTGCTGTTAGCTAACTACACTAGCTACGCGATCGCACGTCCCCTGAAAGCAGTAACTAAAATTGCTCAAAGGGTAACTGAAGAGTCTAATTTCGACTTGCAAGCACCTGTTACGTCAGAAGATGAATTGGGAGTTTTGACAATTTCGCTTAATCAATTAATTCTTAAGGTAAAACATCTTTTAGCAGAATTACAAGCTGAAAAAGAATCCCAATTGCTTCAGAGCGAAAAAATGGCGAGTTTGGGGCGAATGTTGGCGGGTGTGGCTCACGAAGTTAATAATCCTATTAACTTTATCTATGGTAATATAGATCCGGCTAAAGATTATATTGATGACCTTTTCTCACTGCTAGCAACCTACGAAGCAGAAATTCCTAAACCATCTCAAGCACTCACAGAGCAGGCTGAAAGAATTGATATCGATTTTTTGAAAGAAGATTTGCCCAAAATCTTACAGTCGATGAAAGTAGGTACAGAACGAGCAACGGCTATTATCTTAAGTCTCAAGGACTTTTCTCGCCTAGATCAGGCGATGCCTCACCCTGTTGATATTCATGCTTGTATTGAAAGTACACTGCTCATTCTTAACAACCGGGTTAAAAAAGGGATTAAAGTTATTCGGAATTATGGCGATATTCCTAATATTGAAGGGTACATGGGTTTACTTTATCAGGTATTTATGAATCTCCTAAGTAACGCTCTTGATGCTTTAGAAGAAGCCGAAGAAAGAGGGGAATATAACTTAGGTGAAAATGTCAATAAAATCCAAAATTCACAAGAAAATCTCCAGAAAAATAGCTTTTTGCCTACAATTACTATCACTACAGAATCTATGGATCTAGATTTTGTACTGGTGAAGATTGCGGATAATGGTACAGGTATTGCAGCAGTTACTCAAGAGAAAATGTTTCAAACTTTTTTCACGACCAAACCTAGAGGCGTGGGAACTGGGTTGGGTTTGGCAATTAGTCGCAATATTATAGTAGATAAACATGGGGGTACAATTAATTTTTGGTCGGAAGTGGGAACAGGGACAGAGTTTATAATTGCTTTACCTGTTAAACCTGATACCAATTTAATATGAAGCTGTATAGAATAAAGTTTCAAAAATGAAATTGAAGGCATATAATCAGTTAGGAGGTATAAATTTTATGTTTGCAGTTGTCACACCAGAAAAAATACACTTGCCCCCCGGAACAGTTATAAAATTGCCGGGAAACTGGCAATTTTACCAAACACTCGTACAACAATTGGGAGATCGTCAAATTCCACGCATTAAATATCGACCAGGAGAAATTTTATTAATGTCCCCTTTACCCATACATGGAAAACAAGCAAATATTATTGCTGATGTCGTCAAGGTTTTACTAGATTACTTAGGGGTAGATTATGAAGCATTTACCCCAATTACGATAGATTTGCCGGAGGTAAGAGGGATTGAACCAGACTATTGTTTTTATATTGATAATTGCGCGGCAATAGTTGGCAAAGATAGAATTGGTTGGGGTGTTGAACCGCCGCCGGATTTGGTAATCGAAGTCGATGTAAGTAGCTATACCGATGTAGATGATTATTTGCCTTATCAAATCCCGGAAGTGTGGCTATTTAAAAAGAATAGGTTAATAATTTACTCCTTGCAAGATGACCGATACAGCGAAAGTTTAACCAGCCGTTATTTCCAAAATTTTAATGTATCAGAAATTGTGGCGGAATGCTGGCAAATGTTGCGCGATCGCAGTACAAGTGCTGTAATTCGAGAGTTACGGCAAAAATTAGAGAAAGACAATTAAATTACTTCTACCATCCTATCAATCGCACTGCCAAAGCTTAATCGTCTTATCACTACTCCCACTGGCTAGATATTCCCCATCAGGACTAAAAGCTACAGAATAAACTGAATTAGCATGGCCAGTTAAATTACAAACTTCTTGACCATCTTTTACCCGCCAAATCTTGATAACTTGATTACTACTACTCGCTAAAAATTCTCCATCGGGGTTAAAAGCAATAGAATCAATATACCAGGAATGCCCACCAATTGTCAAAACTTCTTGCCAATCTTTTACCCACCAAAGCTTAATAGTATTATCGTGGCTACCACTAGCAAAAAACTCGCCATTGGGACTAAAAGCCACGCAGCGCACGCAATCTTTATGAATGGTAATAGTGCTAATCAGCTTCCCGTCTTTTACTTGCCAAACTTTAATAGTTTTATCCCAACTGCTACTAGCAATAAGTTGTCCATCGGGACTAAAAGCCACAGAGTAAACTAAATTAGTATGACCCATTAAAGTGCGAATTTCTTGACCGTCTTTCACCCGCCAAATCTTGACACTTCTATCCCAACTACTACTTGCAATTAACTCTCCATCAAGGCTAAAAGCTACAGAGTAAACTGCATTAGTATGACCTAGAAATCTGCGAATTTCTTGACCATTATTAACTTGCCAAAGTCTAATCGTTTTATCGTGGCTGCTACTAGCAATATTTTTTCCATCAGGACTAAAAGCCACACAGTAAACTGAGTTATTGTGTCCATGAAGAGTGCAGATTTCCTGCCCATCTTTTAATTGCCAAAGTTTGATTGTCTTGTCATCGCTACCACTAGCGATAATATCTTCATCAGGGCTAAAAGCCACAGAATAAACTAAGTTTTTATGACCGATGAGGGTGTTAGTGCATTTCCAATTCTGTATTTTAGGCTGAGATTCAGCAATCATTTTATCTTCTGTAATTTGTTTGTAAATTACTTGCGAATTAATAATGACTTGTGGAGTTTCTAACTTGAATGCGGCTTGAGGATTTAAGTCTTTTAATACTTCAGTGGCGGATTGATAACGGCGATTAGTAGCATTTTCAATCATTTTATCGAGAATTTGCCCTAGCTCGTCGTTGATTTCATTGTTTACTAAATATTGTCGCCAAATCCAGCTATTTTCACCAGGATCGAAAAGATCGAACGGAGAAACTTGAGTTAACAAATAAATACAAGTTACTCCTAAACTATATAAATCACTAGCAAAAACGGTCTTACCTCTTGCTTGTTCGGGGGCAATATATTCGGGGCTGCCAATACTTGTTCCTGTTTTCAATAAGGCTGTACCTGTGGCAAATTTAGCTGCACCAAAATCGACTAAAACTAATTCTCCATTTTGGCGACAAATAATATTTTCTGGCTTAATATCTCGATGAATAACATTATGGCTATGGATAAACTGAAGTAGAGGTACTAAACTATTTAGTAAGTCGCGAATCTGAGTCTCGTTGAATGTTCCTTGCATTTGTATAACTTGAGCTAAGTTATAGCCGTCGATAAATTCCTGTACTAAATACTGGCGATTGTTTTGAGTAGTATAGGCGAGGAGTTCTGGAATTTGAGAATGTTTTCCTAATTCATCAAGGCGTTTTGATTCTTGTTCAAATAGTTCTGATGCTTTCTGGGAATTATTTCCTCTAACGTGGTTTTCTATTGGTAAAAACTGTTTGATTACGCAGCGAGGTTTAGATGGCTTGTCTTCGTCAATTGCTAAGAATGTTCTGCCAAAACCACCTTGTCCAATTGGTTTTAGGGCGCGATATCGATCTTTTAACAGTAGTTTCGATCGACAAGTTTGGCAAAGTTTAACTTTGGTAGGATTTTGTGGCTTCTGGCAATCAGGATTTAAACAGTAACTCATGGAATTATTGATTATATTTTACGTTGTAACGCCGCCCTCTGGACGGTATTTAAACCGCTTAGAGGGCGGCGTTACGATTAAAATTCCCACATAACGGGGTTTTCATCTAAATAATCGGTGACAGTTAGACCAATTTTGTCAATTTCTTTGAGTTCTTCTACACTCAGTTTAATCTCAGCAGCTTTGGCATTTTCTACTGATTGTTCAACATGACGAGCCCCGACAATTGCATTAGTTTGGGGTTGAGCAATTAACCAAGCTAAAGACAAATTACCCAAGCTTACTTGATGTCTTTCAGCAATGGGACGCAGTTGATTTAATGCTAACTGTACCCGCGCATAATTTTCTGGCTTAAATAGCTTGCTTTTTGCTCGATGATCGCCTTCTTCAAATTTATGATCTGCCCCAAATTTACCTGTCAATATCCCCTGAGCTAGAGAAGAATAAGCAATTATGGTGATATTATTTTCCACACAGTAGGGCATTGTTTCTTTTTCAACCCATCGCCAGAATAGAGAATAAGGAGGCTGTAAACTATCAATACGTCCATATTTTGCAGCTTCTTCTATTTGAGCGCTGTCAAAATTAGAAACACCGATCGCTCTAATTTTACCTTGTTCTTTCAATTTGTTAAGTGCGCTCATGGTTTCTTCTATGGGAACTACTTCACTATTCCAGTTACCCGATGGCCAATGGATTTGATAAAGGTCGATATAATCAGTATTGAGGTTTTTGAGGGAGCGATCGCACGCTTCTATTACTTGGTCATATTTCAAATGGTTGGCAAAAACTTTAGTCGCATATACAGCGCGATCGCGTACATCAGACAAAGCTTGCGCTACAATTTGCTCAGAATGTCCTTCGCCGTAAACCTCAGCCGTGTCAATGGTAGTAATACCAGCCTCAAAAGCTGCTCGTATGGATTTAATTGTCTCGGAATCCTCAATTCCTACCCACATCCGCTTACCAGCTTGCCAAGTCCCCATAATAATCGGGGTGATGGCAATTCCAGATGTGCCTAGTTGTCGGGTTTCCATATTGACCTCCTGAGTTTGATTGCTACCCTTACCATTACATATTATGCAACAATTTTAAGATGAAAATATAATATTTTCCCCTTATTGGCGGTAATATCGCTATCAAATATTTTTAAGATGACCAGATTACGACTAACTTTAAAATTGTAGGAAAAATACTATGGAATCAACTGTTAGCGCTTTGAAAGAATGGAATGTTGCTATTAATGCCTTAGAAAAGGGCAAAACAATTATGCTGTTGAGGAAAGGCGGTATCCGCGAACAAGGGGGACATTTTAATCTGATTCACAAGCAGGTTTTGCTATATCCTACTTTTGAACATCAACAGCCGGATTTACTAAAACCTGAGTATGCAAGTCAGGTGAAAGTTGTAGCATCAGGTTGGCATCCTGAAACGGTTAGAATTGGTAGTTGGGCCAACATAACTGATGCTTTTTTACTCGCTTACGAACCTGCGATCGCGGCTTTATTTCCTTATCATATTTGGAATCAGAAATTTGTCAACGATCGGCTAAAATGGAAATCTAATCAGCCTATTTACATCTTATTACTGCGAACTTATCAGTTAGCGGAACCACAGGAAATTCTCTACCGCCAAGAATACGGAGGCTGTCGCTCGTGGATTGATTTAGCCGAACCAATTGCTATTGATAATTCTCTACCAATTTTAAGTGATAGAGATTACCTTCAAAAGGCTAATGAAATTCGTAATTCGATCGCAAGTTCGGAAAGTTTTTCATAGTCATAATAGTCATAAAAGGAGATTTTAATTAATTGAAATTCCTAAATATTTAGCTATTCGTGTGCGTTTTATTTAGATAGAGTTCGACCCAACCCAGAGCAAAATCGGCAGCTAATGCCATCATTGCTGCTGGAATTGCACCCGCAAAAAGTAACTGATTATTCCCTGTAGCCACACCCCGAAAAATAAATACTCCTAACCCTCCTGCGGCGATAGCAGCAGCAATAGTGGCTAAGCCAATTGCAAATACTGTCGCCACTCTAATCCCAGCTAAAATTACACTCATTGCTAAGGGAATTTCAACCTGAAATAGAAGTTGCCAATCTGTCATTCCCATCCCCCGCCCAGCTTCGCGAATAGCTGGATCTACACCTATAATCCCAGTATAAGTATTGCGGATAATCGGCATTAATGAATAGAGAGTTAGAGCAATAATTGCCGTTCTTGCTCCTATTCCGCCCACAACAGGAACAGGAATTAACAAGCCAAATAATGCTAAACTGGGGATAGTCTGCATTACATTGGCAAAACCTAAAATTGGCTGGCTAAATTCAGGTTTTCGCGTGACTAAGATACCGAGAGGAATACCAATTAAAACAGCGACAAAAATTGAAATTGACACTAAAATTAAGTGCTCAATTGTGTGCTGAATCATTTCCGATCCATAGCGATTTAGGAATTCATTCATTGGTAATTGGTAATTGGTAATTGGTAACTGGTAATTGGTGATTGGGAATTGACAATCACGATCAGGTGTTAGAAACTAATTGCAAACATTCAATAAAAGCGCGAGCTTCTGCGTTTTGGGAATTTAGAAATTCACCAGGTGAGTTTAACTCTACTAAACGCCCATCTTGCATCAAGCCAATTCTAGAAGCTAGAAAAAAAGCTTCTTGAATATCATGGGTGACAAAAATCACAGTTTTGCCTAATTGCTGTTGTAATTGCCGAAATTCCCGCTGCAATTCTAGGCGAGTAATGGGGTCTAGAGCACCAAAAGGTTCATCCATTAATAATATAGGAGGATCGGCGGCAAGAGCTCTGGCGACACCGACTCGCTGCCTTTGTCCGCCGGAGAGTTGATGGGGATAGCGTTTGGCAAATAGTTGAGAATCTAGCCCAACTAATTCTAACAGTTGATGGACGCGAGATCCAATGCGATCGCGTTCCCAACCTTCTAGTTTTGGCACTAAACCAATATTTTGCTCAACCGTGAAATGCGGAAATAAGCCAATTTCTTGAATTACATAACCTATTCGTCGCCGTAGTTGGATTGGGTTCCACTGTGTTGTCAGTTTTCCCAATACAATCACTTCCCCACTGGTTGGTGTCAGCAGATTGTTAATCAGTTTCATTGTAGTAGTTTTACCGCTGCCACTGCGTCCTAGTAATACTAAAATTTCTCCTTTTAGCACTTTAAAATTAAGTTTATCTACCAAACAGCGTCGGTTTAGGCGATAAGTAACATCTAGGCATTCGACAGCGCTCTCGTTATTTGATAACATGAAAAATTGCACAGGTTGTAGTAGAAGCCATAAATTTACTATAATTGATTTATTCAATTTAATTTGGCGACAGTAAGCTCGGCACTATCGGAAATTTCCCCAGTAGGCAAAGTAGTTTAAATATTCTTTACCTGGTCAGTTAACCCCTTGTTACTCGATCGGGACTTACGCAAGTCGAGGTCAGGAAGTGGGTTTCTTCATAGCTATCTAGCTGATAATCTTCAATTTTTCTAAGAAACCCGCGTCAAGGTCAGAAACCGGGTTTCTTCATAGCTATCTAGTTGATCGTCTTCAATTTTTCTAAGAAACCCGGTTTCTACGTAGATATCTAATCAGGACAAAAGCTTGACGGAGTGACCGCTTAGTATGAGGATTAACGATGAGGTATTTTCCCCCCTCTACCTTTCTCCCCCTATGTATCTATCCCCTCTCCAAGTCCCACTACGATCGCTCAACCAAAAACGATCCCCTACCGCCTAAATGCCTAAAGAATCCAAGTCAGACTCAAGTCAGTAAAATGCTTGCATCGTTTAGGGGTTCATCCATTGTTTAATTTTTAATTGCTTGTGAGGAGAGCTGTGATGTACGCACAACATCTAAAAAGCCAACGGTATCAGGTTTCTGACATAGAATTAATTCACCTGTGGGTGCAACGAAAAGCTCCCGCTCTTCAGCGCTCTTGCTGGCTGGCGGCTAACGAATTTCGACTGTTTGCAGGAAAACCTTTGGCACAAGTCACTCCGGGGGATATTAGAGCCTTCGCGATTTGCCTCAAACACCAGAAACTTGCATCCCAAAGCTGCAAGCAGAAGCTATCAGCAGTGAAGTCCCTCCTCACTTACGGCAGAAAAATGGGGATGTTGCCCACATTTCCCTGGCAAGCGAGTTCAACTCATAGCCAGAAGATGCGATCGCATTTGGTAAAATTTCTAGACTCACCTGTTGGCTTCGGATGTTCGTGGAGTTTGTGCGTTGGCTTATTTTTCACCTTGGGTTTGATGACGGTGCGACTCTTCGGTGAAGTTGCTCTTACAGCAAGTCCTCTTACCAAAAAAGAGGGAGAACAGCTAAGCTCAGTTCATCCCTCCGATCGCAAAGAAGAGGTTTTGAGCGTCAATTCATCAGGAAAAACAGTATCTCCCCTTTATCTAGCCCGCACTAAAGCTTTTCTCCACACGATAGCTGTAGCTGAAGGCACAGACAGTCCCAATGGCTACCGAACTCAGTATACAGGTGCTCAATTTTCTAGTTTTCGCGACCATCCCAGACAAGTCAAATGCAGCCGTAGGTACGGAAAAAAGCTGTGTTCAGACGCTGCGGGCCGATATCAATTTCTCAGCCCAACATGGGATCGCTTTGCCAAAAAACTTGGTATCAGGGATTTCACTCCCGCTAATCAAAACCGCGTGGCTTTAGAATTAATTCGCGAAAAAGGCGCTTTACAGGATGTCAAAGCGGGGAGATTTGAGATAGCCGCGAGCAAAGTTGCTCCTGTGTGGCCGTCTTTGCGGCGTTTCGGTAACGGCTCTCTAGAAAAGTCGATGCCTAAACTCAAACAAGTTTATCAAGAAAGGTTAGAGAACTCTCAACTAAACACGGGGCATAACTGGACAACCAGGTAAGTAGAAGGAAGAAGGAAGAAGGAAGATGGAAGATGGAAGATGGAAGATGGAAGATGGGGAGATTTTTACCCAATTATACCAAATCTGATTTTGATATTTCTTTATGCTTCGGCGATTGAAATCGCTACTACAAAAACGAAGTCCGCCTGCGCGGACTAAGAAATAACGGGGATATTTAACTCGGATTTGGTATTACCAGTTAACAATTAACAGTTAACAGTTAACAATTAGCAATTAAAACTTCAACCTCTGTCGATGATTAGCCACAGACTCCACCAGTCCCAGAGCAATAAAATTGCTCAGTAATGCCGCATTTCCATAACTGAGGAAAGGCAGCGGAATCCCGGTAACAGGAGCTAAACCGATGTTCATACCAATATTTACGAACACCTGAAAAACCAACATTGCTAGCATTCCAATCGCCAACAAAGAACCGAAGTTATCTTTAGCAGTTTGAGCGATAATCACCAAACGCAAGCAAATAAACCAAAAAAGTCCTAAGACCAAAATACAGCCAATAAAGCCGAGTTCTTCACCAATCGCTGAGAAAATGAAGTCTGTATGTTGTTCAGGGATAAAGTTAAGTTGAGTTTGAGTTCCCTGAAATAATCCCCGCCCGTGAACTCCCCCGGAACCAATAGCAATACGAGATTGGATGAGGTGATATCCGCTACCCAAAGGATCTTTCTCTGGGTCTAAAAATCCCGTCAGCCTAGTTTTTTGATAGTCTTTTAAGAGATTCCAATAGAAGTGTCCGACCTGACCAGAAATCACATTGATCGCTACAGCAGTAGGGGCTGTCAACCAAGACCAGGGTAATGTCCGCCAAGCGATCAAACCCATGCCTACTACCCAGAATAACCAAGTGGGTAAAAATACGTTGTTGAGGAGGGCGGAGATAATTGGAGATATTAGCAAGATTAGCCAGCCGGGATTAACATTACCCCAATAAAGCATTCCCATTGCGATCGCACCGAATACCAGCGAAGTTCCTAAATTAGGTTCCGACAACACCAACGCCCAAGGTACAGAAACTACTGCTAGCATCTTTAACATATCCCCAAGGGATGGGGAAGGTCGCGCTTGCAGAAGGGCTGCTAAGGTGATAATCACCCCTACTTTGGCAAATTCTGAGGGTTGAACGTGAAAGCCACCAATGTTAATCCACCTCTGCGCCCCCAAAGCTGTAATACCGATCGCGCGCACTGCGATTAGTGAAAAATTAATGAAGGCATAGATAATCCATTTCCACTGAATCAGCATCTCATAACGGCAGCGGGCGATTAAAATTGCCAGTACCAAACCTACGCCGCCAGTGGCCCAGTGCCGCCACCAGTCAATGCGCCCTTGGTTTAATTCGACGCTGTGAATCATTATCCCCCCAAACACGGTGAGACCGATACAGGCAGCGAATAGTGATAGGTCTACTTCCTGCCAAGGCTGCACTATGGATTTCCAGCGATTTCTGACCAGTAGTTTGTTCAACATGAAAATTTTAGATTTTAGATTTTAGATTTTAGATTATGGGGCGCTTTGCTTAAGTTGAAAGTTTTTGATGACCACCAACTATCCTCAATCTAGACGATTGTAGATTTTAGTTTAAATTATTCAGACTTGGGCGTGTTGCTTCCGGCTTACCTGTGCGATCGGATTTTTGGTTGGCGGGAGTTTCTACTTTGCGATCGTAACTTATCGCTAGGGGCTAGGGCGTGTTTTCAAACTACGATCGCCATAAAATGCAGGCGCTCGCGATCGGCGGCTGTATAATTTGCTACCAACGTGGGATGGTAAAACGGATACCTTGCCCCTGTGAGATATAGCAGGAGACAGGAGGCTCTTATGTAGGAGGAAAATGCGATCGGAGAAAAGATTTGGGCGAGCTAGAACGTTTTCTCCGCTTATAAAGCTAGTCGGAGGCTTTTGTTCATGCTCGAAATTTGTTTAAAGCGATCGCCCTCGATCTGTTTGTGCTAAAGTTAAAGAACTATAAACATTACCAATTAAAAGCATTTCACCTTTTATGTCTCAACAATCAGTCATCACAGAACATATTGAAATTACACCTGGGGTACTTGGTGGTAAGCCACGCATCGCTGGTCATCGAATTTCTGTAGCACAAATTGCTGAGATGTATCTGAAGATGGGAGAGTCTATAGAAGAAATTGCGAGGGACTATAATTTATCACCAGCCTCGGTTCATGCGGCGATGACTTACTATTACGATCATCGAGAAGAAATTGACCGCCGCACTTCTGAAGCAGATGCTTTGATCGAAGAGTTAAAACGTAAAAGTCCACCATCTCCTTAAATCATTGAAGCTTTGGTTTTGATTTATGAAGTGTATAGGCCTGAAGAAATGGTTGGGTGTGTTGAGTTTTTATGAGAAAGGGAAAGGGCGATCGCTATTTGCGCTTGACAAAATAAATTGGTTTAGCTAAGATAAAATTTGGTTAAAATTGCCAAATATAGCAGATGCACATAATCAGCTATCGGCGGATGCGTGAATATAGCGAAAGTCATGCTGATTGTCGGGAAGTCTTAGATAACTGGTTTAAAATTGCTACCAAAGCCAAATGGTCAAATTTAGTTGAGGTGCAATCTGTTTTTCCTAAAGCTGAAGCGGTAGGAAATTTTACAGTTTTTAACATCAAAGGTAATAATTGATGAGTTATATGAATTGTTGATTGTATTAATTGAAAGATTTGAGAAAGAATACTATGCACCTATAGTTACAGTTACACCTCATTCATTGTTACTATTTTTGATGGAACAGCGAGCGCTAAAACCTGCGGATTTGGTGGGAATTATTGGCGATGAAGCAGGAGTTTATGAATTGGTTAATGGCCAGCGAGATATCAGCAAAGAGCAGGCCTTGATTCTGGGTAGTTTTTTTTATGTGGAGCCGAGTTTGTTTACTAATTAATAGCTTTTTAACGGCAGATAAACGCTGATTGACACGGATGGAGGAGGTGCGATGCCTGCGGCTGGCTACGCCTACGCGCTTTTGGGGAAAGAGCGATCGCGAGGGAATTTAATCTAACTTTAAGTGGAGTTTGAGAGCCGCATCTACCAATTGCATGACTTCCTGACTCAAGTTTCCTAGTACATCCGCATCAATCCGTTGTTTAGAAATTGTCCGCACCTGCTGCGCTTGTACTTTGGAAGGTTTGGGTAAACCGCTATCCTCTGGATTGATTAAAACCTCAAAAGGGTAAACGCGAGTCACATTAGAGGTGATTGGCAGAATTGTAACTGTATCGGCGGCGCGGTTATTTGCATCGTTGCTTACCAATAGCACAGGACGGCGTTTATCCATCTCAGATCCAATCGCAGGGCTGAGATTTGCGTAGTAAATTTCACCACGTTTCATCTGTTAATCCATCGGCAATTGTTATATCCCAAGCGGAGTCAATTTCACTAGATGCTTGTCGATAAGCGGATTCTAGTTCCTGATTCTGCAATAACTCCAAAGCTACTTCAATTACTTGGGAGGGTGATTGGCATCCTTTAGTAATTTTGTAGGTTTCAATAAATTTTACTAGCGATGTTGGTAAGGAAATAGAGATTTTTTCAGCTTGCGTCATCTTAGCAATTGATAATTACGAAGATTATTGGTTGATTATAGCACGAGGGTGAAACAAGGGTCAATGCTACTATTCAGAGGGCGATCGCACTTTTTGGGGAAAGAGCGATCGCACTTTTTTAACCACAGATCGACGTGGTTTGAGTGCGTGGCTTGAGTGATTTTGAGATTATTTCCCTTCCACTTTCAGCCTGCTTCTTCTGCCAATCTGCAAACATGGCATCCAAGTCGTAGTTGAACGACTTGGCGTGTTCTTCACGAATTCGGTGGATTTCTTCCACGATCTCATCTTGCCACATGAATTAACCTCCTAGTAGTTCGTAAGGCGTACAAATTAGCGGTAATTGGTATCCGAAATCAAGACTAATTTCTGCAAGTTTTCTCTGAATTTGAGCGTTAGCGATATGCTTACAGTTCCATGTTAGCAGGTAATCTAAATCGTGAACGGTAGCTGTTGCAATATGAACTGCATCATCAGCAGCTTTGGGAGGAAGATTGCTGCGTGTGAGAAATTGTCCTGCTAAGTCTCGTACAGCTTGATTGAGTTCAAGCAATGGAAAGTCGCGAACTATCTCCAAACGTTGAGCCGCAATCTCTGAATCCCCTTGTGCTATTTCATCCAAAACAACTTGTGAGATGTAGAGATTGAAATTGCTTCGCCGAAATTCCCACCAATCTCGTGTTACCTCCATGTTTGCAGCTAGAATCAAGTTTTTGGTGTTTCTGGCGGTGAGGTAGCCTAAGATACTGGTTTCGATGTAGACAGTTTCACTCATACATAATGGATTGTGACAAATTCTATATTAATCATACCATGTTGTTTTTCTATTCTAATTTTAAGCGCGATCGCACTTATTTCGTAAGGGCGATCGCACTTTTTAGCAACTGCATATAGAAGCGGAGGGATGAAGGGCGATCGCGCTTTTTGGGGAAAGAGCGATCGCTCTTTTTTAACCACAAATAGAGGTGGATGGGGAAAAGGCGATCGCTAATATTGATGTGACGAACTATGGGGTAACTTTCCTACAGCGTCATCCTATCTGAGTGATTGGATCGTTTAGAGGAATAGTAAATAAGGCATTTTTCACAACATCTGGCTGCGTGTTGATGACGACACCAAAAATGTTTGTATAAACACCTATAATTTCGTTGGTTTCTGTGTACTGAATAATGGTGTCAGCAATACCATCTTGATTGACATCAGTAGGGCTGAAGGTAAGAATGTCAATTGGTACGCCTCCATTGATGCCAATTAGATCGCCTTCACTTGCATTGAAGTCAAGTAACCAATCAGCATTAGCAGGATTGGTTTCTTCTATACCTGTATCTGTTCTAAGGATAAAGATATCGCTTCCACCTCCACCAGTAAGGCGATCAGTTCCTCTTTCACCGATTAAGATATCCTCTCCATCATCACCAAAGATTTGATCGTTGCCTTTTCCTCCCCTCACTAAATCATCAGCAACACCACCTGAGACGAAATCATTACCTTGATTGCCTGAGAGAATGTCATTACTATCTTCTCCTAAAATGCGATCGTCACCTTTTCCTCCCAGCAAATAATCGCCATCACCAGCACCTTCAAGAGTGTCAGCACCCTCCGCAGCTAATACTACATCTGTCGCAGGTGAACCGATTATGTTATCGTTACTTTCAGTTCCCAGTATTCCTCCGGGATATTGATCCATTACTGCTTCAGTAATCTGAAAAGTTGAATTTTGCTCGGCTGACGCTTTTAAGTTTTGTGCAACTCGTTGCTGAGAAAGACCGCTAGGTAGACCCGTAAATTTAATGTACAGACCATCTAAAAAGCCTTTACTATAATTTGAAAGTCTGGTATTAAAATCATCAACCGTCTCTCCTATCTTATTTTTTATATTGTCCGGTAGCTCTTTTATTGCCTCAATCGTTCCTTCCGCTGCTTCTTCGAGAATAGATACGGGTTTAATTTTACCAATCAATAGAGCATCAGATAAACGTTGTTCTGGGGTGTTAAAAAGCCCTAGTGTTGTTTTGCCACCATCCGCCGAAAATCCTACTAACTCAAGTCTATATCCTGAAATTCCGGTTGAACCTGGGAACTTAATTATCTCTTGAGAAATGCCAGAACCAGAAAAGCGAAGAATATCTCCATCTTCAACAGGATCGCCAGTTGTATTTTTTGTAGCCGTCAAGTTAAATGAAAAATTGAATGTCTGATCGCTAGGCACAGGATTAGTGAGAGATAGCCTGACATTGAGAGGAAAATCACCTTCAGGTTCCGAACCGAAAACAGTAAGTCCATTGCGATAATTCAAATTGCCAAGGCTGAAAGGAATGTCACTGGCTGTACTAATTCCCTTGGCTTGACTAAATTCCTGTTCGTCACTAAATTCGTTGCTGTCACTTCTCCTGCCGTCAAACCGCACATAGCTTTCACTGTCTCCAGCAGTAGGAGTTCCTAAAGTTTTCTCATTTTCGCCGTTGTCAAAAGTGCCGGAAGTAGATCCTTCAAAGAAAACTTTAGTGGTGTCTACATCAATTCTCCCAGTTTCTGAAGAGTTTAACCTTGAATAGTTGAAGTTTGATCCATCTGACTGAGGAAATACATTTCTGTAGGTGAAAGCCTGACTCATCATTTCAGAATACTCCTGAATCCTTAGCTCTATATTGGCTCAACGGCTCAGCATTTGGCTCAACAAAAAAGGCTCATTTGTCTCATTTAGCTCATTTGTCTCATCTTTCGGCTCTCCAACCTAAGCTATACTTAAACTCGATCGCAATTGTGCTAAAGGACTAACAATGGCCGGCTTACTCAGGGCATCCGAAGAAGGGCTAAAAATCATTGATATGGTAAGACGCAATCTCGGATGGAATAAAACTGAGGATACTTGGTGTCTCGCAGCCTTAGTTTCAACAGCTACCTTAAAGCGGTTTTGGGCGAGAATAGGAATTAGACGAGAGAACTTTATCAATATTTGCAAAGCAGTAGAAATAGAAAACTGGGAATACATTGCTGAAGGCTACAAAATTAAGCAAACAGAACCACTTTTAGCCGCCGCGATCGCAGATATCCCCCTAGACTCTCAAAACGATAAAAACTTCCCCCTCCCTGAAAATTTACCCCCCGTGAGAAATTGGGTAAATCGAACAAAAGAAATTGACATCTTAAAAGCTACACTGATTAACTCAGATATCGCCGCCATCTCAATTGTCGGCTTACCAGGAATCGGAAAAACTGCCCTCATTAGCCAACTAATTCGTCAAATCCACACAGAAAATACCCCCTTCACCGCCGTTGCTTGGCAATCATTACAATCTGCAACAGGCAAAGCACTTCCTTTTGATTGGACGATAGACTCCCTACTATTCACCCTATCCAACGGCGACATCACAACAGCCGTCACTACTCAAGATGACTCTTTAAAAAAGATAGAAAAACTGATAAAAATTATCAAGACTAAACCTTGCTTAATTGTCTTCGATCGCACCGAAACACTCCTCAAAACTAAACAAGCACAAACCGCAGGCTACTTCGCAGACGACAGTGCCGAATACCCTTGGTTATTCCAACAACTATTAGAAACAGAACATCAAAGTAAAATCCTATTCACCAGTCGCGAAAGCTTAGCCGAATTGCCGCCAACTGTCACCCGTGAAATCCAGTTAAACGGACCAAACCAAGATGCCGCAATTACCCTATTGCAATCTTTAAATCTGACTGCAAACCAGGAAGAATTAGCCGAACTTTCCCATCGCTATCAAGGACATCCTAAAGCTTTACAACTGGTCGCTGCATTAATTCGCGATGATGACGAATTTCAGGGAAATGTCGGAAAATTCTTGCAGGATAGAGATTGGCTACTCATTCGAGACATTGAAAACTTAATTGATGAAATGATCCTCCGCCTCAGCGAATTAGAACAAACTTGCCTCAGCCGAATTTCAGTGTACCAAACTTCAGAATATCCCCTATCTTTTGCTGCAATTGCTACTCAAATGCCAGAAGTAAGTAAATATGAACTTAAAGAAAATATTATCCTTGCCCTCAAGCGCAGGCAACTGTTATATTATGATTACCAATGCGAATCTTATCAATTGCATCCGCTAGTCAAAGAAAAAGGCGATCGCTTATTAAATCAAAACTATGAAAATGTTCGCACTGCAAATTGTCAAGCTTACGATTATTTTATCAGCATTCCCCTCAAACCTGAATCTGAATGGCAAGATATTGAGGATATTAAACCACTAATCAGAGCGCACTATCATGCGTCTCAGGCAGAAGATTTAGATGCTGCAAAGGCGATAATTGCTGAAGTTTACAAGTATATGCAACAATGGAATTGCACAGAGAATTTAGGGGTAAATCTACTGTCACCATTATTGACTGAAACCCATAAACTTAAAGCTAGTGTAGATGAATATAGCGACCACTTCACGTCAAACTCTTAGTCCGACAGGGGTTAAAACCCCTGGCGGCTTAAGCCATTGCTAGGGGTAGTTTCCGCCCTCTCAAACAGTAGCTACGCTACCATAAAGATCGTAAATATCAGCATTAGTAATGTTTACGCGCACCATAGCCCCTAAAGAGGCCTCCCCCTCAACATAAACCAAGCCGTCCACATCAGGGGAAAAACGAGCCGATCGCCCGATTAATTCTCCTGTCTCTGGATTTTCCTGTTCCAGCAACACATCCACCACTTTACCTACAGACTTTTGATTATTCTTCAGCGAAATCGGTTGCTGCGCCGCCATCACTGCTTCCCGTCGCGCTTCCATTACCTCTTGCGGCAATTGATTGGGTAAATCGTGGGCGGGTGTTCCCTCTTCTGGAGAAAATGTGAATACTCCAACGTGATCGAATTCGTGACGCTTGACAAATTCTAATAAATGTGCTGCGTGTTCCTCTGTTTCCCCAGGGAAGCCGACGATAAAAGTTGTCCGCAAGATAGCATCAGGCATAGAGGCTTTAATCCGCTCAATGATGCTATCATTTACTCCTGCTTGAAATGGCCGATTCATGGCCCGCAAAATTTCCGGGTGGGAGTGTTGCAAGGGTAGATCCAAGTAAGGCAAAATATTGGGTGTTTCCTGAATTGCTGCCATTACTTTCGGGGTTAAACCGGTAGGATAGGCGTAGTGCATCCGAATCCAAGGTATATCAACTTTACCTAATGCGTGTAACAGTTCGGCTAATTTGGGTTCGCCGTAGATGTCTTTGCCATAATTGGTAGTAATTTGGGAAATTAAGATAATTTCTTTTACGCCTTCGGCAGCTAATTGTTCGGCTTCGGCGACAATAGATTCGATGGTGCGCGATCGCTGATTTCCGCGCAAATGAGGGATAATGCAAAATGCACAGCGATAGTCGCATCCTTCGGCAATTCGCAAGTAGGCGACAGCTTCCGGTGTAGTGCGGTAGCGAGGGGTGTTTTCATCGGCGATGTAGGTAGGTTCAGCGGAAACTAAGGTAACGCGATCGCCTTTTTCCACTTGTTCAATTACACCAACAATTTGATGATAATCCCCAGTGCCAACCAATGCCACTGCTTCTGGCAATTCATTGAGTAAATCTTGTTGAAAATGCTGTGCCATACAGCCAGCAATCACAATTTTTTTATTAGCTTGAGCTAATTCTACCAAAGTGCGGACGGATTCTTCCCGCGCTGCTTGGATAAAACTGCAAGTATTAACAATAACGTAATCGGCTAACTCTTCATTGGCATCAACTTGATAGCCTGCTTGTGCCAATAAGCCAATCATGTGCTCGGTGTCTATGCGATTTTTTTCACAACCGAGGTGAGTAAATGCGATCGTTGGCTTAGTTGCCATATAGGATTTATCTTTAGGAGATTTCTACAAACGTTTTAGTATAGCACACAAGTTGACAATTGACAATAAATGAGGGAAGATTACCTGAAAAATCTATATTAAGTGCAAAACTTTTTAAGCGATCGCCTGTGACATACGATAACATTTGTAAATATCTAGCAGAAGAGTATCCTGTTTCATTTGTCCGCTGGCTACTCCCAACTAACACCGAGGAAATTCAGGTACTCAAAACTGAACTCAGCCTCGAACCTATTAGAGCAGACTCGGTGACATTCTTGCAAGTAGCAAACCAAATTCTACACCTAGAATTTCAAACTGAGCCTGCTTCCGAGCCACCAATGCCGCTCAGAATGTTAGACTATTGGGTGAGGCTGCATCGTCAATATCGGTGCGACATCGAACAAGTCGTGATTTTTTTAACGCGCACGAGTTCCCAAACTGCCTTTACTAATCAGTTTACTGCTCGTAATACTCAGCACCGCTACCGAGTAATCCGAATGTGGGAACAAAACCCCGCACCTTTACTGGCAAATCCTGAACTTTTACCCTTAGCTGTGTTAGCGCGATCGGATAATCCCAATACTTTGCTACAACAAGTAGCAGAACAAGTTGCTAGCATTGAAGCACCGGATGAGCGGCAGAATCTTTCAGCTTGTATAGAGATTTTAGCAGGTCTGCGGTTTAATACAACATTGATTCGCCAACTATTCAGAGAGGAGATTATGCGTGAATCTGTAATTTATCAAGAAATCATCCAGCGAGGAGAGCAACAAGGACTACAACAAGGACTACAACAAGGATTGCAACAAGGATTGCAACAAGGATTGCAACAAGGATTGCAACAAGGATTAGGAGAGGAAGCGTTAGCATATACTATGCGCTTGCTAAATCGTCGTATTGGTGAGATTAATACTCAGCTACAAGCAAAAATTCGTCTGTTATCTGTTGTGCAATTAGAAAATTTGGGTGAGGCGTTATTGGATTTTTCTGATGTTAGTGATTTAGTTGCTTGGCTAGATACTAATCATTAAGAATAACCAGTTTTTCAGTTGTTCACCAATGATTCAGAGAGGACATTATGCGTGAGTCTGTAATTTATCAAGAAATCATCCAGCGAGGAGAGCAACAAGGTCTCCAACAAGGACTACAACAAGGACTAGGACAGGAAGCGTTAGCATATACTATGCGTCTGCTAAATCGTCGTGTTGGGGAGATTAATGCTCAGCTACAAGCAAGAATTCGTCTGTTATCTGTTGTGCAATTGGAAAATCTGGGTGAGGCGTTATTAGATTTTTCTGATGTTAGTGATTTAGTGGCTTGGTTGGATGCTCATCAGCAAACATAACTAATTTTTTGAATATATTGTAGGGTAGGCAAAGCCGACAATCATTTATAACTATTCAATCTCAGCTTGTTGTAGCTTTGTCTACCCTATATTTAACAAAATCTTAATTATTATTTTACAAATATACTCCAAGTTAGATGTTAGAAAATAGAGTGTTTGCTACAATCAGCGTAAGAATTAGGACTACTGTACTATGTCTGACTTAAATCGCGGCATCATGAAATTTAAGGGAGCCGATAGCCCAACGGCGATCGCAGTCTCAGCGATCGCGATTCTGGGTGGTATCAGTTTCCTGATCTGGTGGGCACTACAATCAGCCTACGCTTTAAGCTAATCACCCAGTCGGGTGAGTCATCTGGATGAAGTTGGACGCTCCCAGCGGTAATACTCTTGTAATATAGTTGTAGTAAAGACGCGCAATGGTGCGTCTTTACTTTTGATGGCCCGATGGGCCGTATTACAAGTAAAACCTATGGCAAGCTTTCGGGACATCCTCAAATATTACGAGGGCTATTGGAAAACTTCTGTCCTCAGTATAGGAGCATCCAGCGCCTTTGAACTAATCGATCTGATTGTTCCCTACGCAATTGGTCAAACTTTAAACGTTTTGTCGGGTAAACCGCCAGATGCGATCGCGCAAAATTTAATAAATGCGATCGCCTCCGCCACTCAACAACCCGTCAATCAGACATTATCCCTATCAGTATTGCTGGGCTTAATTTTCCTAGTCACCGTCTGTAAAGCCCCTGTACAGACTTGGCTTGGCCCCTGGTTTCACTGGGTAATTGCCTTAAAAGCGCGTCGGGATCGCACGCAAGGCGCGATCGCCAAAATCCTCACTGTACCCCTAGAATTTTACGACGAAAACAACCCTGGACGCATTGCCAGCCGCATTGCCAAAGGACTAGCAAACCATACCTGGACATACCCAGAAATTGCCGGTGAACTAATACCCGAAGTTGTGCGATTAATAGGCATCTTTGCCATAATTTGGCTAATAGAATGGCGGATTGGCTTATTAATTTTGGTTTCTTTCCTATTTATCCTGAGTATCACCCTCAAAAGTCTTAAAACCCTGACTGATAGAGAAGAAATACTCGATAAATATAGCGAAGATACCGAAAGTCGCAATTCAGAAATTATCACTAATATCAAAACCGTCAAAGCTTTTGCCACCGAAACAGTCGAACTACAACGACAAACAACACGGCTTAACCGCGAGTTAAAAGTTGTCATTGACCGCATCCATCGAGGATATGTGAACTTGGGAGTATATCAGAGAACAATTACTCAGTTTTGCCTGTTCTCAGTTCTAGGTTTTAGCCTAGCAGCAACGGCTGACGGTCAGATTTCTCTGGGATACTTCGTTACGACTTATACATTAGCAAGCATGGCTTATTCACAAATAACTCCGATCAGTAATCTTGCGGAAGTATTTGCTCGCCGCTATTCTTCAATGATGCGGTTTCACGAGTTTATACAGTTGCCAGATGGTGCTGATGGGGTAAATTTGGAACAGGAATTTACAGCCGAGTTAATACGTCCATCATACAAATTTACTGGCAAGGTTGAGTTTTCTCATCTTACTTTTGGGTATGACCTCGAAAAACCGGTGTTACAGGATATTGATTTGTTAATTCATCCCTGTCAAACTGTAGCTTTAGTAGGTAAATCGGGCTCCGGTAAGTCTACTTTGGTGAAGCTATTATTTCGGTATTTTGAACCGAAAGCAGGTCGCATTCTCATTGATGGTGACGACATTCGCACATTAGATGTGACTGCTTACCGCCAGCGTTTGGCGATCGTTCATCAAGAAGTTGATGTTTTCAATGGTACTTTGTTGGATAACTTGATTTATGGCAATCGGAAAGCTACTTTTGAACAAGTTGAGGATGCTTGTCGGATTGCGAAAGTAGATGAGTTTATCCATCAATTGCCCCAAGGTTATCATACGGTTGTCGGCGAACGCGGTGTGCGGTTGTCAGGTGGTCAGCGACAGCGGTTGGGAATTGCGAGGGCGCTATTAGTCGATCCAGATGTGCTAATCTTTGACGAAGCTACTTCTAGTCTGGATTATGAATCAGAGCGATCGATTCAGCTAGCAATGAAAAATATCTTGGGGACGCGGACGACGATTATTATTGCCCATCGGCTGAGTACGATTCGCGAGGCGGATCGGATTGTGGTTCTTGACCAAGGTCAGATTGTGGAAGTTGGTACTCATGAGGAGTTGTTAAGCCAAGGAGGGATTTATCGGCGATTACACTCGCTACAAGAAACAGGCGAACTAATTGCTTAGGTTTTTCTCCCTGGGTTTGCAGGTTATGTGTCTACAGGAGTATAGGATGCAGTTGAGCTAGAGTGCTATTCAGTAAGGATAGCACTTCTGCCTGTTGAGTCTGGGGAAAATCTCGTTATATCAACCTTCTTGGTAGTTAGGACGTTCTGAGTTACTGAAACTCGCTGATTCTATTCCCTTCTTTCCCACTTCCCCATCTCCCCCATCTCCCCCCTCTCCCCATCTTCCCCTCTCCCCCACTCTCCCTAGCCCCTAGCCCCTAGCCCCTTCTTTTCTTCTTTCTACTTAATCATTTCTAATAATTGAGCTTCTGAAAGTTGCACAATTCCCAATTCTTGAGCTTTTTCTAACTTAGAACCGGCATCTTCACCTACAACTAAATAGTTAGTTTTAGCACTAACAGAATTTGTAACTTTTCCCCCAGCTTTTTGAATCAACTCTTTCGCTTCATCTCGCTTTAGCGTTGGCAAAGTTCCCGTAATTACAAAAACTTTACCTGCCAACAACAAATTTTTACCTTCTACCTTGTTGCTAGTTGCTTCTGACTTCAGTTGTAACCCCGCAACTTTCAGACGTTCAATTAAATTCTGATTTGCAGGTACTTGAAACCATTGATATACAGACTGGGCAATTTCTGGGCCAATACCATAAACTCCCTCAATAGTCGCCGCAGATGCCGCTGCTAACTGTTCGACATCGGGAAACCTTTCTGTTAACAATACGGCATTAACACTGCCCACATGACGAATGCCTAAACCGTACAATATCCTTGACCAAGGTTGAGTCTTAGAATTAGCAATTGCCCCAACTAATTTATCGGCTAACTTCTTGCCCATTCTTTCTAAATTCATCAATCTTTCCACAGTTAAATCATAGATATCTGCCACAGAATGCACTAAATTACTATCAACTAACTGCTGCACTAATTTTTCACCAATGCCATTAATATCTACTGCATCTCGGCTACAAAAATGAATCAGCGCACCCCTTAAAATAGCTGGACAAGATGTATTAATACAGCGAGTAACCGCCTCACCTTTTTCTCTGACAACTGGTTGGCCGCATTCTGGACAGCAACTAGGCATTTGAAAGGATTGAGCACCTTCCGGGCGCAGTTCAGGTAAAACCCGTACTACTTCCGGGATAATTTCACCAGCTTTGCGAACAATTACTGTATCGCCAATGTGGATATTTAAGGATAAAATGCGATCGCTATTGTGTAGCGTCGCCCTGGAAACAGTTGTACCCGCTAACTGCACCGGTTTTAACTCTGCAACTGGCGTTAGCGCCCCGGTTCTCCCTACGGAAACTGCGATTGACTCAACTAAAGTAGGGGCTTCCTCAGCGGGATACTTGAGGGCGACGGCCCAGCGGGGGAATTTCTGAGTAAAACCTAGTTGTTTTTGCAATCGTAAGTCATTAATTTTAACAACAACTCCATCCGTCATATAAGGCAAGTTTCGCCGTTCGATATCCCAATATTGGTAATATTCCCGAACTTCATCCAAAGCAAGACAAAGTTGCCGATTGGGATTGACTTTAAACCCCATTTGTTGCAATAATTCCAAAGATTTACACTGAGTATCTGCGACCTCAATATCTTCTTTACCTGGTATTTGTAGCGTATAAGCAAAGAAATCTAAACGGCGTTTAGCCACAATTTTTGAATCTAATTGCCGCAATGTACCTGCGGCGGCATTGCGAGGATTAGCAAATAGGGAATCGCCAGATTTTTCTCGTTCTTGATTGATTTCTTCAAACACAGCTAAGGATAAAAAGGCCTCTCCTCGAACTTCTACCAATGGTGGACAATCTTCTAATTGTAGTTGTAATGGTATCGAGCGAATTGTCTTGACATTTTGGGTGATTTCTTCACCAGTAACGCCATCTCCGCGTGTTGCACCTCGGACTAAAATGCCATTTTCATAAGTTAGGGCTAAAGCAGAACCATCAATTTTTAACTCGCAAACATATTTGGAGACTGGGGAGGTTTTTTGACTTGATTCCAGAGTGTTTCCTGTTGCCAATTCCCCCTCATTAGTCCCGATTCCCCTCTGCCAACGTTCCTCCCATTTGATAAATTCCTCAATATTGAAAGCGTTTTCTAAACTGTAGAGAGGGATATTATGTCTAACGCTGGAAAAGTGGGTGGCTGGTTTTTCTCCAACTCGCTGAGTGGGACTTTCCAGGCTGATTAATTCGGGATGTTGGGTTTCTAGTTCTTGTAGTTCGCGATAGAGGCGATCGTACACCTCATCTGGCATAATTGGCGTATCCAGAACATAGTAAGCATAGCTAGCTTCCTGTAATTGTTTTCTCAATTGTTGGACTCGTTGCTGAACTTCTGGCATCATAATCAATTTTAGATTTTAAATTAAATAGATGGACACAATGAAGCGTAGGGTGGGCGCTCGCCTCTCTCAAGAATTAAAAATGTAAAATTAAAAATTAAAAATTTAATTGATTTCCTTTTTGATTTTTAACTTTTAATTTTTAATTGGATTTAGCTATGATTTACAGGCTGGTTGCGGCGAGCGCCCACCTTATGTTTAATTATGTCCGACTACTTAAGGAATAAATAAGGAGTCAGAAATCAGGAGAAAGTATTTCATCCTAAAATTGACTCCTCTTCTTAGTTGAATCTAAATTCTGACTAATTCCTCACAAATTCAGATTCGAGAAGTCACTAAACTTACGGGTTTCAGTGGCGACACTCGCAAAACCATCACCATTTTCACTGTCACCATTCAAACTGCCATTAGTTTCCGGTTTAAAGAGTTCTTCAACAGCCGCACGTTTCAAAGCTAGGGGTTCTGCGTGTTCTACCTGAAATACATTCGCGTAGAGATTGGCGATAATTTGTTTTCCTCCTTGAGTCAATTCTAAGTAACTCAAAGCGGCAGGGATGTAAGGAAAAACGCCGTTCCAGTAAAATTTGGCATAATTCCGCCGCAAATCTCCGGGGGATTTATAGCCTAAGATTTTATTAGTGCCGACTTCTTCAAACTCGTAGAAAAGAGCACTAATTTTTCGCAAATAATTCGGATCGCTAAGTTGGCCAATTAAGTCAGCGGCGCGAGCAAGTCCCGAATAATTATGCCGATCTTGATGAGTTTCACCAGCAGGTACAGGGAAGCGAGTCAGTTCAATATTGCGTTTAATTTGTTCGGCATCAATTAGTTTGTGGCCACCAAAACGCTCATCGATTACTAATTTACCTCGGTCAACATGATAAGGTGTGAGACTGGCAGAAGTTGCACCAATTGGTATCGAAACCATTCCTCCATCAATGCCAGTGGCGTAGAGTCCAACAGCTTCTTGGTCTTGGCGGCAAACACCTTTGACATAACCGATGTCGTGAGACAACAAAGAAATGATATAGTGTAGCCAGTCTTCAGGGGAGACACCCCCTTCGCGGATGTGTTTGCCCCGGAGGATGTCCTGTCCTACTAGGGCAACTAACATACTGTGTTCGACATTGTGATAGAGAGCGTCGCAATTAGCGATGTTTTCCAGAGCCATGTTCCCCGCCCAGGCAATGATATCGGGGTAATCCGGCTTATATTTACCGTAGGTACGGCGGTATCCAGCCTGTAGCTCTTGCACGAAAGCGTCAATTAGGATCGCAGTTGCATTAAACATTGTGATTTCTCTCACTCAAGCTTTAAGGGCGAAAATCAATCAGGAAGTTTTAGGTAGTTGCATAAATAATAATTGGCGATCGCGTATAAGTTGACATAAATCGGATTGAGTAGTATTTGCGAACTACCGATGCACCAGAGAATATTTTTAGAGTTATATACTCACCATAACCTAAATCCCACAGAATCTCATCTGGCTCTGTACTATTAGATGATGGTGAGAGAACTGCTAGGTGTCAGAGTTATGAACCGTCTGTTAAGGAGTCTGTCTGAAGGAGCAAAACGCGCGGTGCGGCCGATCGCCCTGAGATACTTGGGGTTGTGCAGCATTGCGGTTCTGGCTGCTGCCCCGGCCTTGGGAGCACAGCGAGTTTACGTGACTTATGGCCCCCTGGAAATTTCAGTGCCCATAGAGTCTTTAGAGCTGTTTGTGCAGACAGGCGTAATCGATCACACTTGGGATGGCTTCGCTCAGTACGCCAACCAGCAGCAGCTAGCTCAGTTGCGACAGGCACTGCAAGCAAAGGCCGAAGTCAGCCCCGTGACTATTTCTCAGTTCCTTTACACCCCCCAAGGTGAAGTGTTGCTGGAACGTTTGGGGCGAGTCGTGCAGACAAAGGGGCGACAGCCTGGTTTTTATGCAATTCGAGCGGCGTTAATTCTAGCAGCGGCAGATGCAGAGGGTTTGACACCGATCAATGTGCTCAAAAAATTTCCGACTTATGGGATTCGGATCGATATTGCACGGGGGTTAGAACTGGTTAATCAGCTAACGGCTTTGGTAAATAGGTCAAACCGAGCGATCGCAGGAGTAATCGAGTTGGCAAACGCCCAAGCTGCATCGGAACCAGCAGTTAACCTTTCCGAGTTCCAAACTCCAGACCGACGGGGGGCGCTGAGTTGGGAAAAAGTTTCTCTGACAATGATGAGTAAAAACCGCCAGGGGCGTAGTTTTCCCTTCGATCTGTATTTGCCTACAGGCGGGTCATTACCGGCACCATTAATTGTCATTTCTCACGGTTTAGGCTCAGACCGCTACTCCTTTGCCTATTTAGCCGAACATTTGGCCTCTTACGGATTTGCCGTTGCTGTCCCGGAACATCCCGGTAGCAGTTCTCAACAGTTGCAGAACTTGGTGGTAGGTAGAGCAAGTGAGGTGGCCCAACCTACAGAATTTGTCGATCGCCCTCTAGATATTAAGGATCTGCTCGATTTCCTAGATACCCTTCCTGCATCTGACCCCAAATATCAAGGAAAAATGGACTTGCAGCGAGTGGGGGTAATCGGTCAGTCTTTCGGCGGCTATACAGCTTTGGCTTTAGCGGGGGGAGGGATTAATTTTGAGCAACTAGATAAGGATTGCGAGCAAGAGTTCGATACTTGGAATATTTCGTTACTGCTTCAATGTCGCGCTCAAACTCTGCGCCGTCGGGATTACAATTTGAGCGATAGCCGGGTTAAAGCTGCGATCGCCATCAATCCGATTGTCAGCAGCATTCTAGGCGAATCAAACCTCAGCCAAATTCAAGTCCCTGTAATGATTTTAGCTGCCACTGCCGATACAGTTGCACCAGCGGTGCTCGAACAGATTCAACCCTTTACCTGGCTAACAAACCCTGAGAAATATCTCGTACTGCTCAACAACGGCACACATTTCTCGACGATCGATGAATCCCCTGAGAGTGTTTTCCGGGTTCCTACTAATGCTATTGGCCCCGAACCGGCCTTAGCTCGTCGCTATCTTAACGGATTGAGTGTGGCTTTTATGGAAACCTATCTGGCTAACGACCAAAATTTCCGCCGTTATCTCCAACCTTCTTATATCAAAGGAATTAGTAAAGATGTGTTGGGCCTAAGTATTTTGCGATCGCTGAGTAAGGAGCAGCTCGAGCAGTTGCTCAGCGGTAAAAGCAGCCCCACTCTTCCTGCATCTCCACCTCAGCCGGCCCCTGCGAAGCCTTGAGGGTCAAGGTATAGCAACCGCCAGGGCGGTTACGATGCTCAGGGCTAGGGGCTAGGGGCTAGGGAAAGAAGAGAAAGAAGGGAAAAGGGGGAAGAGAGTCAATGGTTTGAGCCATGAGCAAGTGTCCTAACCGTTGTGGCGGTTGCTATATTTGGAATTAGCTGACACTACTTTACAGATTAAGTGGGAATTTTAGCGATTTTGGTGGGATGCGATCGCTTTAGGTGCGGTGATTAAGCGGATGAACAGGTTTATAACCGCTTTAGGTCAAGTCATCAGTTTGGGAAAGATAATATTTTCCCCAAAAACAAGTAAATTTATCTCGACTGAAATGCAGTTTTCTCCAAAATTAGCCTAACGTCAGATGGATTTCTTGAGACTTCAAGTTGCCAATAACCAAAGCCACCATGCTGATTAACAGCTTGAATCCACCGATCTAAAAATCCCCATTTAGCCTCATCTTGGCGAGTTGGTTGTCCTTTGGTTTCCAAAATCAAGAAATTGCCATTTTTCAGTCGGATAATGAAATCGGGGCGATATTTACGCACAATTCCATCAAAAATATACAAAATTTCAAATCCCAGATGATCGTTTTTCACCCAAGCATCAACATAGTCATTCCGATCCAGTTCAAAAGCTTCGCTGGCTTCCCATGTACTATCAAAAATGCAACAATTAATATGGGATTTTTGGGTATACTCGCAAGGTTTACCTGTATGCCAGGGACGCATATCAGATGTAGAACGGATGGGATGTTCTGGATCGAATACTGGTTCAATTACTTCTGTATTTTCTAAATAAATAGCTTGCCAAATGTGCTGAACAATTTTACTCATATTGAGAGTAATCAGAATCCGCCGTTTAATTTCATCCAAACTAAATAATGGTGGATTAATTTCGATGAAATCTGACTGGATAAATTCTTCGACTAATCGAATCAGTTTGGCTAGTAAGTATTCTCGATTACCTTGCCAACCAGGTTTCATCTGGTCAAAAATATCTCTGGCAGCTTCAAAAGCAATTTTTTGCATCCGAAATTTTTCACCCAAATCTTCTAAGTTGATCGTCTCAATTCTGGTCACATCCGGTTTACCATCCAAAATAGCGGCGAGATCTGCTTGTGTGCTATTGTCATAGGCATCTAACTTTAAAGGTTTAATCTGACTCAAATCGAGTTTTAGTTCTGGTTTATAAATATAATCAATGCGGACAATATTGGGAAACCTCATTTCAAACTGCTGTTTTTCAGGATCGGGTTTAATTTCAGTTTTAGGATTAGGTGGTGGGGGTGGAGTTCCTTCGGTAGATTCGTGGGGAAGAAAGGTAAAAGGAACACCAAAAATATTAACATATTCGGCTTCAAGTAGGTTTGTTTCTGGGTTGATGTCGTAAGTAGTTCTCCGTAAACCTCTACCTACGACTTGTTCGCAGAGAAGTTGGCTGGTGAATGCGCGAATCCCCATAATATGCGTTACAGTTTTAGCGTCCCAACCTTCAGATAACATCCCAACAGAAATAACATTTTGAATTTGTTCCCCAGGCTTTCCAAGTTGACCAACTGTATCAACTGTTTTTCGTAAAAGTTCTGCTTGTTCTTTCTTTGAAAGTTTGCGAATAGGTTCATCCTCAGAGTTATCATCTTCGCTATTTTCTGCGGCTGTATCTTGGATTTCGGTACTTTCTTCTTGGGATTCTGCCATTTTTAAAACATTAGAATCAATGTGTAAAGTGCGTTCTGAGTTACAGAGTTCTTCGATATGAATTTTGTGATGATCGAAAGCATATTTAATTCTAGCCGCAGTTTCGGTACGGTTAGCAATAGAAATCATGGCTGGTGGAACTTTATGCCCCGATTCTTGCCATGATTTCGCCGTTTCTAGCCAATCTTTTCCGAGTAAAAGATAGCCGTTAGCCAGCAAATCCGGGAGGGATTCATCAGGTTTAGCTTTACGATTGATATCATCATAAACTTCGGGATCTCGATAGAGATGATAAAGGCGAGATTTATAGTCTTTTGTTAATTTGCTATCGTCACGAATCACCACGCGAGGAGTTTTAACTAAGCCAGATTCAATGGCATCATTTAAGCCAAAATCGCTAACAATCCAGCCAAATAAAGCTTCTTCTGAACTCTTTTTACCAGAGGGTGCAAAGGGTGTGGCAGAAAAGTCAAAACAGGTGAGAATTTTTCTAGCTTGATGAATGCGATCGAGTCCACCAACCCATTTTGTAGCCTCGTCTAATTCTTCTTTACTAATACCTTTAATTTTGGATTCAGCAGGTATGCGCCATGCGTGGTGTGCCTCGTCGTTAATAACAATAATGTTGCTAGAATTGGCAACTTCTCCTAATACTTCTCTAGCGTAGGCTTCGTTACTTTTTGCACCGCGTTTATCAACTCCTTTCTTCTTTTTTATTTGTTCTTCAGTTTCCCAATTCAAGGCGTGCCAGTTGCGGATTAAAACTTTCCCTTGACGAATTTTATCGAATAATCCCAGAGGCACAATATTGAATATTTCATAGTAGTTATTTTCCGCAGAGGGAAGCAGAACTTGTAGGCGATTTCTAACAGTTAGTCCAGGTGCAACAATAAAAATGGCTTTAGAAAAACGGGGATCTTGGGGATAGGTAACTTTATTGATAATTTGCCATGCAATTAACATCGCCATAACGATAGTTTTGCCCGAACCTGTTGCCATTTTGGAACACAGGCGTTTGAAGTTTCCGCCATCGTCAGGAATATCAATACCAACTTTTGCAGAGGGTGGGGATTCTGTTAGCCAGATTAGGGTTTTTATGGCTTCTAACTGACAGAAAAAGAAGGGAAAATCCCGTTCTTCTGATTTGTCCCAGTGTTCTAGCAGACGCTTGGTAACGCCTGTGACACCGGGGTATCCATCATCGCACCAAGCTTTGACGCGGGGACGAATTTGGTTAACTAAAGGAATCTCGACAAATTTACCGGCATCGTCGGAAGTTTTAGAGTTTTCGGAAGCAATAATATAGCCTGCGGGTCGTCTTCCTGCTGCTAGGTTGAATAGGCGAGAAGTGCGATCGTAGTGCCAATATTTTTGCGGTTCTTCGTAGGGAGAATTGATAATGAGTTGATCGATCGTAGTTTTTGATGACATAATGCTTCAATTTGTTGGACGTATCAACCAGATCGCATAATTGGGTAACTGCGGGACAAAGTTTGAGGTTTTCCTGTCTTATGTTATTCCAGTGAAATAAGACGGCTGGATCGAAATCTTATTATAGTAAAACGCTTTTTAGTATAATAAGATTGATCGTCTGAATACTTACTCACCATTAAAAATCTGCACGGCGGTCAAATTCAACCCAGGAAACACTAAAGACTCAACTCTTTCATCTCCTCGAAATAACTTAATTTGATACTCACCATCTACTAGCTGATAAACTGATAAAGTAGGCTGTTTCGGAGAACCTATATAACGGCTACCACCTAAACCTAAATAATCGACTATCCAATATTCGGGAATGCCTAATGCTTCATAATCAATCATTTTATGTGCATAATCATCCCGCCAATTTGTGCTGACAACTTCAACAACTAACTTTATGGAATTTCCTTGAGTAATAACGGATTCTTTTTCCCATCGAGATTCATTGGCTGCTACGGCTTGTTTATCTAATACAATGACATCTGGATCGTATCCAGAGTTATCGCAAAATTTAATTGTACATTCCTTGGGAATAAAGTAAGGAAGCTGTAGTCGCCTGATTTCTAAACCAAACTCGACGGCCTGAAAACCCGCGATCGCAGAATGTTGACCAGTTGGATTTGGCATTTCAACAATAACTCCGTTATGTAATTCATAATGTCCGTTTTCTGGTTTCCATTCCAGAAATTCATCAAAAGTTATTAACTTGGATATTGTTTGAGTCATTGGAAAAACCTCCAACTTTTTAATGTAGTTATCTAAAATTACATCTTTTTTATTGATAGCCAGAGTCATAGTTATATTCTCCACAATTAAATACCTAAAACCATACACCATTCTAAAATTTCCGGGTCTTTAGTTCCTTTTGCTGGTATAGAAGGTTCGCCAATAACCCGAATTATTAATTCCGGTTGTCTAATCCGAAGTTGAGTAGGATAAATCGGGTCAACATTTTCATCAATAAGATACTTGAGTGCCATTTTTTTTCTGTCTTTCCATCTTAATTTGTTGGAGTCTTATCGAAGCTGGATGAGGGTTTAATTCTTGGGCTTTTCTTTGTTGATGTGACCATTCTAACCAGTCTTCAATATATTTATTTACGGCTTCTTTATTGGTTAAATAATAAAGGATTGTCGCGTAAATTTGATCGAGAGTTAGAGTGGAAAAGTGTTTTAATATTTCCTCTGGTGAACGTTGACGATAAATATATTCATAAAGGATGCTTTCTATTCCCACTCTTGTCCCTTTTACTCGAATGTCATCGGGTGCTAAAAAATCAAAATATTCTTCTATTAGCATGGTTTATTTCTCCATTTATTGATTAAGGTTTGATTGATATTCAAAGTCATAGTTAGATTATAGCACTCACCCAGAAACCGGGTTTCTTAGGTTAACCGAATAATCTTCAAACTCTCAATTCCCCGATCGTCCACAATTTTAACAGCAACCTGCTGATATTCTCCCATTTCAAAAGGCAAGGAAACAGTCCCCTGATAAGACTCGATTAAATCCTCGTCAATTTCAGCTTTTAAATTCTTAGCTAAGCGCGACCAAGCATCTTTTTCTCCTGCCATCGGGAAGAAAACCTGACGGGGGAAAATACTTCTCCCATCATAATCAATATCTAACATCCAAACCGCAATTTTTTCCACACTACCAGACTCAATATTTCCGGTTTTTGTGTTATAATAATCAAAGCCAAAAACTTCGACTTGCCACTTATCTTTATTTTCTCCTTTCTCGATCCGCCGCAGCGCAACATCTGGCTGACCAATCAACCAAAAACTCTCATTACTAGCCCGTTTTTTCTTCAAATCTTCTGTTAGTAAATCGGCGTTCATTTGCGCTTTTAATAATGTGACTCCCGGCCAATTGGTTTCTTCGATATCTTTGGCGGCTTCCGGGTCAAATTGAAAAGCAGCAAAGACAATTAATTTGGGTTTGGGAACTAAAGTTTGTGCTTCTTCAATGGCTTGGGTGACTTGTCTTTGTTCTAAAGGTGCGTGTTGTGACCCGAAGGAAATTACCACTCGCATTGGTTGACCATAACTACCACCAGTTTCTTTTACTGTATTAGCGCCCAGGTCATTTGGTTTAGTTTCGGCATCGGCATGAAGCCAACGAGTTCCGGGTAAAGATTCGACTCTGGAGAATAAAATATATTGCCCGTTTTTACCACGAATCCCCGTTTTTAGCAGTTCATCTCGCCATTCTGATTGGCGTAAAGTTTCGCCAGAACGGGCGATTGAATTGTCAGGAATGGGGGGATTGATAATATCGTCAATTGGTTTTACTGTGGGTGCGGGTACGGCTTCGACGGTGAAGGGGCCAGTAACTCTGGCTTTGGATTTGTCTAATAATGGTTGGTCGTAAAGTGTTTCTTGGCCTGCGTATTTATTAATGGCTTGTTCGATTTCTATGCGATTCATGCCTTCCCGAATTTCGGGGTTATTGGCAATAGATTTGAGGGTGATATGAGGGACAGTTTTGTATTTGAATCCATCGCTTACGCCTGCTTGGGAATTTGCTAGTTGATAATAGTCAAAGGTGGCGGTCATTAACCTTTGTTTGGCTAGGGTTATTGCTACTCTTGAAGTATCGCAAGTTATCCATCTGCGTCCCCATTGTTCGGCTACGTAGGCTGTTGTACCGCTACCGCAGGTGATGTCTAGGACTAAATCACCTGGTTTAGTTGTCATTAAAATACAACGTTGAATCGCAGTTTGATTAGTTTGAACAACATAAATTCTATTACTTACGCCTCCTAAATCATCCCAGTAATTTGATAATGGAATTACAGGATAATCATCGAAGTACCTCTTTAAATGTATTTGATTACCCAGTGCAACAATACGCCCTTGTTTTGCTACCTTTTGTAAATCCTCTGGTGTAACTCCCCAGTGACGGTTACTACCTGGATGATACTTTCTGCCTTGAAATTCAAATTCAATAGTAGTTGTTGGTCTGAAGCCATCTGACGTTAGCGGATAAGCTCTCCAAATTTTGCTACCTGCTGGTAATGTTTCTAAATCAGCAATTTCATCATTAGTTAGAGGTCGATCTGTTTTATCTGGTAGTTCAACCATTGAATAACCAGTACCACCAGCACTTCTCAGCTTCCGTTGAATAAATAATTTTTTAAAGCTTTTTGCTGCTTGCTGAAAATCCTTGACATACCAAAGTAGATAATCACAATTTGATTGAATAAAAGCTCCCGTAGAACTACCTGTTTTTTGAATTGAAATTATAACTATAAATTTATCTATTCCAAAAACCTCATCCATCAATTCCCTAACATGATGCAAGTTTTCATCCGAAATCTGCACAAAAATACTACCAGTTTCGGACAATAACTCCCTCGCCAATAACAATCTATCTCTTAAATAAGTCAAATAAGAATGAATCCCCAATTCCCAAGTATCCCGAAATGCCTTAATCATTTCCGGTTCTTGAGTCAAATCCTCATCTTTCCCATCTTTGACATCGCGCTTATTCACAAACGGCTGAAAATTGGAACCATATTTAATCCCATAAGGCGGATCGAAATAAATCATCTGCACTTGTCCCGCCATTCCCTCTTTTTCTAATAGGGAGTTCATCACTAAAAGCGAATCTCCAGCTACTAAGCGGTTACTCCAATTATGCTTGTGCTTGTAAAATTCGATCGCCTGTCGAATCGGCGGATTTTCCTCTGCTATTTCAAACAGAGATAACTGCACACCCTCGCTTTGATTTTGCTTACGAACTGCTTCTATAATGGTGCGAGGATCGATGCGTTCGTGAACGTGCAATGATACAGTTGGCACTTCAAAATTAGTATGTTCTGCCTTACCCGCCCAAACTAATTGGGGGTCAAGGTGCGGATCGTAGCTATAATTTTTATTATCCCCATCAGGATCGGTTTCTGGCGTAACCAATCCCACAGGTGGGTTATTGACTCGTTGCTGATTTTCGTGATTATATTGATCGATCTTTCTTTGGTCAGGTTTCTTTTGCCTTGCCATGCGACATCCTCTAGTCAAAGTCTTTACTTTACAATTTATCTGATCGCACAGGTTTACCAGATTTTAAGGATGCGATCGCACTCTCTCAATCAAACTCTACCACTTGCCACCTCAGCGAAAGTCGCGATCGCCCTCACTATTTTCTATTCCGCCAGAGGATAAACTGGGAAAACCTGATTTGTTAACTCTGGTTTTTTCAATGGACACAACAGGACTCGAACCTGTGACCCCTACGATGTCAACGTAGTGCTCTAACCAACTGAGCTATGCGTCCGCACCATTTATAAATTTAGCACAGCTTTTTCCTTAATGTCAAGTCTTTTTTACCTCTATTTATTTCAGCCCCAGCAGGATGAACCCGCTAGGGCTGAATTTTGAGCAATCCCTTAACAACTGGGAAAAATCCCAAAGAAATTGGCTCTGATACCCCTTTTAGGGATCAAAAGTCTTCTTACCGCTAAATTTCAAAGTAGCCGGATTGGGATTACTACCGATATTACGTTCAACGCTACCTACTTTGGGGCGGCCTTCATTCACCTTCTCAGGGAAAACGCCATCCTTGGGATGCAGGTACTCCGTCGAACCGTCGGGAAAAATGCGGTAAATCTTGTAATTCGTGATTTTGAACTTGGCTCGCAGTTGTTGACCGCCTAAAGCGATGCACTGCTCTTTACGAGGTAAATACAGCAGATTGTCGCCTTGACGCATAATGGCCGCGCCGCCAGTAGGCATCTCAAACACTTGCTCCTTGGGGCTACTCCAAGTAATAGCGTACTTTTCTTCGACTAGCGCCTTGGTCAGCAAGCCGCCGGTGCTGCCGCCGAAAATGGGGGGTTGTCCAGTGAGTTGTTCTGCCATAGATATTTCTGAAGATTTTTACGGCATAGTATCACTCAGAGGTTCCTTGTCTGTTCAAATCGTAAGGAACTGTAACAGTTAGGTGCGGAGCGGGAGCATGGGGGCTCGGTGGCCCGGAGTGGAGGAGAGCGCACAGAGGAACCGGGAAGAGGTGAGAATGGGTCTACATTCTATCCTGAAAAGCTGATTCACTTTCGGATTGTAGTAGAACTGAGTAATAATCTTGAGAGCTTTTTTCTACCAGATTAAATTATCTGCTTTCTTGCTGACTAGACTTATATACTAATAATATAACGCCGCATCTGGCTGGTAACTCTACCGCGAATAAGGCGGGTTATCAATTAATTAATCAGTTCTATTCCCTACTTAAGGAGAAACTCATGCCGCTAAAAAATTATGGTGTTTTAAAAGGTCGGCCTGTAGGCAGCCGTTTAGCTAAAATCTCTAATGCTCATTATCAAATCCATCTAGTTTCAAAAGATACGGACTACCGCATTGCTATTAATGTTCAATCCAAACTAGAACCATCTGAACTTGAGTATTTAGTAGATGAAAATTTCTCTCACCCCCTATTAACTGGTTTGTTAGATTTGCCTTGGGGATTCAATGCTGTGGAAAGAAAGCCTGGGGGTTTAGCTTTGGATTTTATTCGCGGCAATTTATTCGATCGCAAAAACATGATTCCCCTGCCCTTTGATATACCGGGCGTTGACAATGATTTAAATGAAAAAATTGACAAGTATGTAGAAAGAGCGATGGCCGATGAAAATGCTCTGATTTATGCTTTTGGTGAAAAGTGGGGCCCCGAAACTATTAAAGATAAAATCTTTGGCTTTTTGCCTGGTAATGGGATTCACGATATCCACATGAATCAGGGTAATGTTGGTAAATTTATCGCGGATGATGGCGTGTGGCAAGATGGGGGAATGTTGATACATTTCCCCTCGGATAATCGCTGGGTGGCTATTTTTCTAAAGTTTCAGTCGCAAACTTGGCACACTGATGATACAACTGGACACCAAATTGAGACTATCGCTGCACCGATTTCAGGCGGGTTTTTGGAGAAACCGCAGCAGATGGCTAAGGTGGAAGAACATGATGATGTGATTCGGATTGTGGCGGCTTTGGTAAATCCCATTGGTACTGATGCTGGCAAGGAAACCGTAACTTTACTTAATACTTGTTCGCAGGCGATTGACTTGAAGGGATGGGCGATCGCAGATAAGTTTAAGAATAAGTTTACTCTCTCTGGTACTGTGGCTGCGGGTGCAACTTTTGTGGTGACGCTGCCAGCTAATGTACAACTTAGTAGCAAGGGTGGTATTATTACGTTATTGAATAACCAAGGCTTAAAGGTTCATGGAGTCTCCTATACTCAGCAGCAATCAGAGCGTGAGGGTTGGACGATTGTATTTTGATTGGTAATG
>NZ_CACA01000306.1:0-33293 GCF_000180455.1 Kamptonema sp. PCC 6506 | reverse complement strand
ATCCCTCCCCATCCCTCCCCATCCCCCCCATCCCCCCCCCGCTCCTCTGCTCCCCCGCTCCCCCGCTCCCCCGCCCCCCCGCTCCCCCGCCCCCCCGCTCCCCTAACCCCCACAAGCCGAACAGCTATCTGTCAAAGTAAACTTAAACTCGCATTTTATGTTAAATTTTGGTCAAGAATAATCGTGATTGTACTGGACTTAGACAGATTTTATAAGGCGTGTAACCCTAGCAAAACTCTAGTCATGGGGAATCCAGGGGATCGCCAATATTACATTGATTTTGCTTCAGTACGGGGTGGAAAGATTATCGAATCCTTGCAGCGAACCATTACCCGGATCTCCCCTAATGAGCCTACTTGCCAGCTCTTTACGGGCCACATAGGCTGTGGTAAATCTACTGAATTGTTTCGGCTCAAAACTGAGTTAGAGCAAGAAGACTTTTATGTTGTTTACTTCGAGTCTTCTCAAGATTTGGATATGGGAGATGTAGACATCAGCGATATTTTACTAAGTATTGCTCGCCAAGTAAGTGAAAGTTTAGAATCTGCTGGTATTAAACTCAGGCATGGATATTTTCAAAATCTGTTTACAGAAGTTGCTGAGTTCTTACAAACTCCCATAGAACTTTCAGCCGAGGCTGAGTTATCTGTTGGTATTGCCAAAATTACTGCTAAAACTAAAGATTCTCCCAAACTCCGCTCTCAGTTACGGCAATACTTAGAACCACGAACTAATAGCATTTTGCAAGCTATTAATGAAGAACTTCTCGAACGCGCCACAAAGGAACTTAAGTATAAAGGACACAAAGGGCTGGTAGTTATTATTGACAATCTCGATCGCTTAGATGCTACATTGAAAGCTTCGGGAAGAACGCAGCCAGAATATCTATTTGTAGATCGCGGCGAACAGTTGAGAAAGTTAAATTGCCATGTAGTTTATACCATTCCTCTAACATTGATTTTCTCCAATGACTTCGGCAGACTCGCGAATCGATTTGGAGTTAAACCTAAAGTATTGCCAATGGTACCAGTGCAAGCTCGTTCGGGTAAGGACTATGAAGAGGGGATGGCCTTATTGCGGCAGCTAGTGCTAGCAAGAGCTTTTCCTACTATAGATCCTAGCGATCGTACTGCTTTAATACCTCATGTTTTTGACAATCCCCAAACATTAGATCGACTCTGCCGAGTCAGTGGCGGTCATGTTCGCAATTTATTGGTATTGTTGTATAGTTGTTTGCAACAAGAAGACCCTCCTTTTTCGCGAGAATGTTTGGAAAATGTTATTCAAGAATACCGCGATGATTTGCTTGCTGCCATCACTGAACAAGAATGGGAATTGCTCTTTCAAGTGGTGCAAAGACAAAATGTTACAGGGGAGGAAGAATGCCAAACTTTACTCCGAAGTATGTTTGTATTTGAATATCGCGATCGTGAGGGACGCTGGTTTGGAATCAATCCAGCACTAGCAGAGACTAAGAAATATAAAGCTTGGCAGCAATGTCTTGAAGTTGTAGGTTAAACTTGAGATCGATCGCAGCAAGGTGTTGTTAAGTAGCTCCACCTAATTAAAAGTGAAATATGGAGGACTAAGCTGACTTTATAAATCTTCTTTCTGCTTTCTTAAATAACTAAATACTTATGGTCTCTTCATTGTAATTAGGCAATTTAATGCCTAAACGTTTTAATTCCGAGTGGCAATTTCGTAACTTAACTTTTTTTTACGCTTTTTCAGAGTTAATTATGATTTAAACTGCTACTTGGTATTGTATCTTGCTTCTAACTCCCTTCAGAGGATTGATGCGCTGTGCAAATTCCCTTAGCGCTGTAGTTAGTAAGATATACTCAAACTAAAGTACCTATTCCTTTAGGAATATTTTTGGGGTGGATTGTGTTTGTCTGAACTAAATAGATTTTTTGTAAACATACTTTTAGCTGAAAATGCTGAGGCTGCCAATAGGCCTAATGTGTTGTACTTCAGCAGTTACGCTAAAAATTTCAAGATGTAGAGTAACTTTGCAAAAAGTCGAATTTCAGTTGGAATCACAGTACAATTTCAAAATAAGGTAGAAAGTATGACCGATCTGATGAAGCTAGAGGAAACTTCTAGCTATAACGAGCGATCGCTAAAGACTCTGGTACGCTCCATTACCATGTCTCAAGGGCAATTTTCTCTAATTTTAGTGCGCTGCAATTACGAGCAATTGCGGTTGGCAATGGTGCAACGACTCCGGGAAATGTCGCCCATTCAAATACAAGATATAGTCCTAGCTACATCCGTCAAAACACTCTATACTACGCTGTTAGTAAAGACTCGCTCTTTGGTGTCAATGGGTGGTGTTTCGGAGTCTGCTTTGATGGTATTTGGTCTAGAAAGTGTGGTTGCGATCGATGACTTACTAACATCTACTAACCAAGTGCGGGACGAGTTTCGCAAAAATTTCGCCTTCCCCTTAGTGCTGTGGGTGACGGACGATATTGCGGCGAAAATGATTCGATTGGCTCCCGATTTCAAAAGTTGGGCTGCTGCTACAATTAAATTTGAAATGGCTACCAGCGAGTTGATGGATTTTTTAAGGCAACAAGCTGATGCTATTTTTACTGTTGGGAAACTCAATGCAAAATCGGAAAATGCGATCTCTGAACCCAAGGGAGAATTCCCAGAAACAAAGTTAAATTTGTCTCAAACGAGTGAAGTTAAACTGCAAAATTCAGGATCTAACCTGTGGGTAAAGGATTCTACGCCCATTTTCTCCTCTAATTCTAACCCAGTTAATACTCTCGATTTGACAATTGGTTCCAGGCGGCGACAAGAACTAGAATTAGCATTAAAAGATGTAGAAAGTCGCGGACAAGAGTTAGAACCTGCTCTCGAAGCCAGCTTACAATTTGTTATTGGTCGCGATTACTACATCAGCGATCGAACAGAAATTGCTTTGATTCATTATCAGCAAAGCTTAGCATTTTGGCAACAGAAAACTAAGGAGAGGATACTAGAACTCAAAGATGAGGGAGAGAAGTCAAAACCACGTTGGCCTAGTCTGCAAGAAGTTTTGCGAGATGGGAAGTATGGCAATAGAAGAAACAATCTAAAGCAAACTGAAGTTATTTCTTCTCCATCTCCAATCTCAGACGATCAATTTTTAGAACGGCAAGGGATAGTGTTGTTTCACATTGCCTTATGCCAACGCCTCCAAGCTGCCAGAAATCCTGTAGCCAACCGCTTGCACTTGCAAGAAGCAAGGATTAGTTTAGAAGAATCTAGAAATGCGTTTGAAGCAGCAAACCGTCTCGACTTAGTGGCGGCGGTGACGACTCATTTGGGAGAGGTATTGCAAAGGCTGGAAGCTTGGGGAGAGTTGCAAACTCTCGCGGAAAGTTCTTTACAATTGCATTTTATCTACGGTACTCCCAGCCAACTTGCTCAAGATTACGGCTTTCTGGCTGAGGTTGCCCTACAAGAGTTTAGATGGCATCATGCGCGACAGTTAGCGGAACTGGCTTTAGCTATTTTGGATCAAGCACCCAATGGAGGAGATGGGGGAGATAGGAAAGGAGAAGGGGGAATTTCTGATTTTTTTAACTCAAAACTCAATACTCAAAATCGGGTTGGCGAAGCCTACCCGCAGGGTTTAGCCTGGCGAGGAACAAAGCAATCTTTTAAAACTCAAAACTCTCTATCCTCTCCCGTCTCTTGTCCCCTGTCGGATAAGAGTTTATATCTATTATTGCTAGCCCAAAGCGTGCGGGAACTGGGACAGTGGGAGGCGGCGGTAAATTATTTGGAGTTGGCCATTGGGCAAACTGAGGCGAAATACGATCCGCGACTTTACATTGATATTTTAGCGGATCTGCGATCGCTCTACTTCGAGCGGGGCGAATATCTCAAGGCCTTCCGCACTAAGAAAACCAAGCGTTCGATTGAGTATCAGTACGGTTTCAGAGCTTTTATTGGCGCGGGTCAATTGCAACCCCATCGCCAAGCGATTAACCCTTCGATGCCTTGTGTGGAAAATGAAGTTGCGATCGCCCAAGAAATGACTGCTTCCTGTCGCCAACAAGATATTAACCGCTTACTGGAAAGAATCGGCAGAGACGACCATAAATTAACTATAATTCATGGGCCAAGCGGTGTAGGAAAAAGTTCTCTTGTTAAAGCTGGATTGGTGCCAGCTTTGAAAAATATTAGCTTTGGTGCGCGGGATACATTGCCTATTGTTGTGCAAGTTTATACTGATTGGGTGATGGAGTTGGAGAAGTGTTTGACTAGAGGGCTTGAGAATAGAGTAGCAGCAGAGCAGAGGCGATTAAGTGCGAAAAAAGTGCCAGAAGTTTCTGGAAATTGCCCAGCAAAAATAGGAGTTAACAGTCTAGAACCTCAAGGTTTAATTGAGGATACTGTATTATTTATTATCGAGCAGTTACGGCAAAATGCAGAAAATAATCTGCTGACTGTACTCATTTTCGATCAGTTTGAAGAGTTTTTCTTTGTTTGCACTTCGGGGACACAAAGACAGTTTTTTTATGAGTTTTTTCGGAAGTGTTTAAATCTACCTTTTGTTAAGGTAATTCTTTCTTTACGCGAAGACTATTTGCATTACTTACTGGAGTGCGATCGCGTCCCCAATCTGGATGCAATTAACAATAACATTTTAGACAAGCAGATTCGCTATCAATTAAGAAATTTTTCAATCCGAGATACCCACAGCGTGATCGAACATTTAACTGAACGGGCCGAATTTTACTTAGAGCCGGCATTGATTGATGCTTTTGTTTTAGATTTAGCTGATGAACTAGAAGAAGTACGTCCAATTGAGTTGCAAGTGGTGGGAGCACAACTCCAAGAAGAGAGAATTACAACTCTAAAAGAATATCAGCAACTAGGAGTTCAACCCAAGGCGGAATTAGTTAAGCGTTCCCTCGATCGAGTGATCTCAGATTGCGGCTTAGAAAATGAAGATGCTACCTGGAAAATTTTGTTTTCGTTAACAGATGAAAGAGGAGTTAGACTGATTAAAACTAAGCAAGAATTGTCATTAGCTATCGATAAAAATTCATTGGCTATCAATATCAGACTATCTGCTAAAAATAGATCGGAAAACAATAGTAATCTTGACTTAATATTAGAAATATTAGTCGGTCATGGTTTGCTATTTATGCTGCGGGAATCGCCAGAAGACCGCTATCAATTAGTTCATGATTATCTCGTCAGACCTATCCGCCAAAGATTCGGTATAGAAGCAAGGCTGCACCGTGCTGAAGCTGATAAACAAATGAGTCAAGTGCAACTTTACCATACTAACCGCCGCCTTAAACAACTATTAGCTTTAGCTGCGATCGGCGTAGTGCTATTATCCAGTTCTACCGTTGCGGCTTTAAATTTTTGGCATCGAGCTGTCGCTCAAAAACAGGTAGCTATGGCTCAAAGACAACGGGCAGATATTAATACTTTGACAGCAGCTTCGGAAGCCCTATTTTTATCAAATAATAAGTTTGATGCTCTGATGGAAAGTTTGAGGGCGGGTAAACAGTGGAGACAAATAGAAAACACTCAAGAAACTCAAACTCTTAAAGATACTGAAATTTTAATTGCGGCTGCACTTCAACAGGCAGTTTACGGAGTTAAAGAACGCAATCGTTTTGAGGGACACGGGGATGTAATTTGGGGTTTAAGTTTCAGTTCTGATGGTAAAATAATTGCTTCTGGCAGCGTGGATAAAACTGTCAAACTTTGGCGAAGTGATGGAAGTTTACAAGCAACATTGAAAGGTCATACCGATAATATAACTTATGTAGCATTTAGCCCTAATAGTCAAATCTTGGCTTCTGGAAGTCTTGATAAAACTGTGAAAATTTGGCGGACTAATGGTAGCCTAGTTAAAACTTTGAGCGGTCATACTCATAATATTACGGGTATCAGTTTTAGCCCTGATGGTAAAATGTTGGCTTCTGCCTCTGGAGACAAAACAGTTAAAATTTGGAGGATAAATGGTAGTCTCTTCAAAACTTTACAGCATGACTCTCCGGTAAATGCGGTTAGCTTTAGCCGCGATGGTAAAATAATTGCCTCAGCTAGCGATAATGGGACTGTGAAAATTTGGCGGAATGATGGTAAGTTGTTGGCAAATTTGCGGCATCGGGAAGGTGTTGGTTTATCTAAAGTCTATAGTATTAGTTTGTCTCCTAATGGTGAAATTCTTGCATCGGCTGGAGAGGACAAAACTGTGAAACTTTGGAATCTCACAAAGATTTTACAGGTTAAAGAGAAGAAAGAAGCAACGGCGTTAAAAACTAAGGATTTTTTACTCGCAACTTTGACGAATCATTCTAGCTTCGTTTTTAGCGTTAGTTTTTCCCCAGATGGCAAAACTTTGGCTTCAGGGAGTGCAGATAAAACTGTGAAAATTTGGAGTTTAAAAAAGGTTGTCGATCCCCTTGCTAATCAAGCAAACAAACCCCTACCCAACCCGGCAATTAGTAAGGGGAAAATGCGCGATAGTGTGGGTAGATTGTTGTACTCAAATGATGTCAAACGGAAAGGAAATCCCAACTCTGAAAATGTAAAAATTGAGATTAGTTTAATTAGAAGTTTAGCTGGACATGGGGATAAAGTTACTCAGGTGAGTTGGAGTCCCGATAGCAATATGCTGGCTTCGTCAAGTTTTGATAAAACGGTGAGGCTATGGCGGCTTGATGATATACCCCTCAAAACTTTGGATGGTCATCAAAATCGGGTTCAAAGTGTAAGTTTTAGCCCTGACGGTCAAATTGTGGCTTCGGCTTCTGTCGATAAGACAATTAAACTTTGGAGTCGCAGCGGTATTTTGCTACAAACTTTGCAGGGACATAGTAATCGAGTCTCGAGCCTGAGTTTTAGTCCTGATGGCAAGTTACTTGTTTCTGGTAGCTATGACAAATCTGTAAAATTGTGGCGTGTAAAGTCTCAAGGTAAAATCCAGAATATTGTTTCTTCTTCCCTTCTTTCTACTCTCTCTCCCTCTCCTGTGTTCTCGCTTTTTCTTACTCTCAATGGCCATAAAGATAGCGTGATGAGCGTAAGTTTTAGCCCCGATGGTCAGCTCATTGCTTCTACCAGTAAGGATAAGACTGTTAAACTTTGGAGTCGCGATGGAAAGTTAATTAAAACTTTAACGGGACATACTGGATGGGTTAGTAGTGTTAGTTTTAGTCCTGATGGAAAAATGTTGGCTTCTGCGAGTGACGACGGTACTGTGAAACTTTGGAGTCGGGAGGGACGTATTCTTAGAAGCTTTTACGCTCACAATAATTTTGTGATGGGGGTGAGTTTTAGTCCTGATGGAAAAATGTTGGCAACTGCTGGTTATGACAATACGGTAAAACTTTGGAATCTTGACGGTACAATGGTTGCGACTTTGTTAAAGGGTTCGAGCGATAGCGTGACGAGTGTGAGTTTTAGCCCTGATGGTTTGCTGGTTGCGTCTGGAAGTTATGACAATAAGGTGAAAATTTGGAGCCGCAATGGTACTTTGCTAAAAACTTTGACGGGACACCGCAATAGTGTGATGAGTGTGAGTTTTAGCCCGGATGGGAAGATTCTTGCTTCTGGTAGTAAGGATAATACGGTGATTTTGTGGAATTTGGATCTGGATGATTTGTTGGTGCGTGGCTGCGACTGGGTGGGTGATTATCTCAAAACTAATCCGAATGTGAGCGATCGCGATCGGCATCTGTGCGATGGAGTGAAAGTTGAGAATTGAAAATTGAATCTAGGGTGGGGGATGCCTTTAGCCGCCGTAGCGATCGCCCCAAAAAGCCGTTTCTCATATCGCGACTGGGAAACATAGCCCCCTCTGACTGCTACACCAACCACCAATGGGATCGGATTACCCAGGTTTGCTATCATTGTCGCTCCCCTGGATGCTCACGATCGAGAGTCAGAGGCAATCTTTGTTTCCAGTTGCGATCGCCTGCGTCAAACTCACGTTAAATTAAGCCAATGCGATCGCAAATTACAGCCGCTACTGCTGCAAACGCTGTAATTCCCAGAGCTACGAGCGGGTGTTGACCTTGACTTACTGCAAATGACGTGACAACGCCAGCTCCTAAAGCAGCGGTGACAGCAGCTTTGACCAAATCTTCATCGGAACGCTTGCCGTACATAATTTTTAATCCTGGCTAGTTTTTTATCGGGTGATTTACTGCGATCAAACCTATCACCCCCATCGCGACTGCGGTTAAAATTAACAAGATATTGCAATTAAGCTTTAGATTTAGCTAAGTTTCTTAACAGTATTAAGTTTTGAGTCAGGAGTAAGGCTCTTAAGCGGGCGAAACAGATGGGCGCGATCGCCTGGTAGTTGTCGAGCAAGGAATTAAAAATTTAAAGATTATAATAGAATAACAAAATTAAACCAAATTTTTAGTAGTGGTTAAAGCCGCTTATTATAGAAGAAATCGGCTTTAGCCACTACTACGAAGTTGAACATTTATTTATGTTCGCCATTGAGTTAACAGTTCTTACCAATTATTACCAAATTTATGCTACCTCAACCCGAAAAAAACTGGACTCCTCAACACTGGGCAAGCTGGAAACCCTTTGGACTTGGCGAACAATACCCGAATAATTATTGGGAAGTTTTTCGAGCCGCCTGGATGAGCCGCGATAATTTACCCTATGCTTGGGAAGTTTTAAACAAAGGTGTTTGTGACGGCTGTGCTCTGGGAACTACGGGCATGAAAGACTGGACTTTAGACGGACTTCACGTTTGCAATGTCCGCTTACGATTGCTGCGGATGAATACAATGCCAGCCTTCGATTATCGCTTATTAGAAGATATCTCGCAACTGCAAAGTAAGAAAAGTTCGGAATTGCGAGATCTGGGTCGTTTGCCTTATCCAATGATTCGTAAAAAAGGAGATAAAGGTTTTACAAAAATTACCTGGAATGAGGCATTAGATACAATCGCTGAGCGAATTAAAGCGACAACACCTGACCGCCTAAGTTTTTATATTACCAGTCGCGGCACAGTTAATGAAACTTACTATGCCGCTCAAAAAGCAGTGCGGGCAATGGGAACAAATAACATCGATAACGCCGCCAGAATTTGCCATTCTCCGAGTACAGCCGCCCTCAAATCTAGCATCGGTGCGGCAGCTACCACTTGCTCCTATAAAGACTGGATTGGCACAGATTTATTAGTCTTCATTGGTTCTAATGTAGCCAACAATCAACCAGTAACAGTTAAATATCTTCACTGGGCAAAGAAAGCCGGAACTCGCATTGTTGTCATTAACACTTACCGAGAGCCGGGAATGGAGCGCTACTGGGTTCCTTCTATTATTGAAAGTGCAATTTTTGGCACTAAATTTGCTGAGGATTTCTTCCTGGTAAATATGGGAGGAGATATCGCATTTTTGAATGGAACTATTAAGCATATCATCGCAAATGGTTGGCAAGACAATTCATTTGTAGAACGTTATACTACCAACTTTAAAGAATTACAAGCTTCTGTGGAAAGCCAATCCTGGGAAGAATTAGAGCAGATTTCTGGCGCTGCTCGCGATGAAATGTATGCCTTCGCTAAAATGGTAGGAGAAGCAAAAAAAGCTGTATTTGTCTGGAGTATGGGTATTACTCAGCATGAGTGCGGCGAAGATAACGTCCGTTCGATTATTAATGTAGCATTAACTAAGGGATTTGTCGGTCGGGAAGGCTGCGGTTTGATGCCAATTCGAGGACATTCTGGCGTACAAGGTGGCGCTGAAATGGGATGCTATGCGACGGTATTTCCGGGTGGGAAACCGATTAATCCTGAGAATGCTGCTCAACTTAGTAAACTTTGGGGTTTTGAAGTTCCTACGACTAAGGGATTAATCGCTTCTGATATGATTAATGCTGCTGCTGAAGGGCAATTAGATGTGCTGTTTTCTGTAGGCGGAAATTTCTTAGAAGTGTTACCAGAACCCGATTATGTAGAAGCAGCGTTGAAGCGCGTACCCCTGCGGGTTCATTTTGATATTATCTGTTCGAGTCAGATGTTAGTTGAACCTGCTGATACAGTGGTATTACTACCTGCAACTACTCGCTATGAAGTACCGGGAGGAGTGACAGAAACTAGCACAGAAAGAAGAGTAATTTTTAGTCCCGAAATTCCCGGATCGAGAATTGGCGAAGCGCATCCCGAATGGGAAGTATTTATGGAATTGGCGAGGCGTGTACGTCCAGATTTAGCGGATAAAATTGGTTTTGTCGATCCGGCAGAAATGCGCCAGGAAATTGCTTTAGTTAATCCGCAGTATGCGGGAATTCAACATTTGAAGGAAGCGGGAGATCAATTTCAATATGGCGGTTCCCATTTGTGCTTTGGCTGGAATTTTCCAACAGCAGATGGTAAGGCTCATTTTTCGCCTTTGTCGCTGACTCAAAAGGTATTGCCAGAGGGTTATTTTCTGCTAGCAACTCGCCGGGGAAAACAGTTTAATAGCATGGTTCAAGAAAAGAAAGATGCTATTACTGGTGCATTAAGGTCAGCAGTTTATATCAGTAAAGATGATGCGGAAAAATTAGGTTTGAAAGAGGGTGAAGCGGTGATTTTGAAGAATGAGTTAGGGGAATTGAAGGGTATAGTTTATTTGGCAAATATTAAGCCAGGGAATTTGCAGGTGCATTGGCCGGAAGGGAATGTGTTATTAGATAAAAGTAAGCGATCGCGCGAAGGTGTACCCGATTATAATGCTATAGTCCGCTTAGAAAAGCTTTAATTGCGATCGCGACTCCGGCTCATAAACCCGTTTCTAGCCTCTGCGTGCGTAAATCTTACAATGCAAAGCTTCTATCGGCTTTGAGATTTTTGAGCGATCGCTCTTGACAGCTATGTATTATCAATGTAGTATTAAAGTGACTGGATAGAGCGGATCTCAATTCCTACCGCGAAAACAAAGCACAATTTAGAGAAAAACCTATGCAACCCATTCGACAAGGCGACGTAATTTTAACGCCAGTACAGGAAACTGAGGGGCAAAAAAAACCTCACCTCACACTCGCTGAAGGCGAAGTAACGGGACATTCTCACCGCATTATTAACGGCAAGGCTGAGCTTTATGAAAAAGATGGAACTCTCTATTTGCGAGTGCTTTCGCCGACAGCTTTGTTGAGTCACGAAGAACACAATCCTATTTCAATTCCTAAAGGTAATTGGATGGTAAGAATTCAGCGGGAATATGAGCCGCAAGGTTGGAGGTATGTGGCGGATTAAAGCTAAAAAATTGATGCCTGAGTAAGAAGCTTTAATTGCAATTAGTCTGGAAAAGTGGAGTGCGATCGCACTTTTTAGATTTTATTGCGATCGCTATCAAACTGGAGCAACAATCAAAAATTATTAATTGCTAAGGTTGAGCTTTACTTCTTTAATTGTGAAGTCTTTAGGAAAATAAAGCCATGATCTTCGAGAGCGTCATTCAGAGTATCATTAAAAAACTTAAGCTTGAACAAGAATCACTCTTTTCAGTTCACAGTGAACAGTGGAAACTTAACAGTGAAAAGTGGAGAGCGATCGCGCTTTCCACCGATCGCATCGATCGCGATAAAGCAAGGGAAGTAGTAAGAGAAACTTATGCTTTAATAAAAAGACCAGAACCAAAAATACTATTTTCTGATAGCCCTTCACGAGTGATAGAAACATTTTATCAGAGCGGCTTAAACAGTCTGGGCTACAAGCTAGATAGAGAAATCGATATCGGTCTTATTCAACCGTTAACAAATTCACTTGTAAGAAGTTCCCATAGATATTTGTTGAGTAGCACTAGGAAACTTTGGAACCATCACAGCAGTCAATTTTCAAGGCAAATGTTGAGAGAGCCTGGTTTACAAACTGTGACATCAATTGACCCGGGAGAATGGCTTGATTATGTTCAAGTCTTTGATTTGTGCTATTCTAGCTTAAATTGTAGTTGTGATTTAAGGCTATGGAATATATTTCAAGGATTAGTTAAAAACTGTGCTTGGATTTATCCATTTGAAAACGCTTGTATTATCTGCGATCGCCCTACAAAACTCTCCTTTGACAGTGAATCTGAGCTCCATGCAGAAGGAGAACCCGCCGTTGAGTTGGCAGACGGATATCGCTTCTATTCCTATCATGGTGTAACATTACCTGAAAAATATGGGAAACTGCACCCTCAACAATGGCAAGCACAATGGCTTTTAGAAGAGTACAATGCTGAATTAAGACGAGTGCTGATTCAAAACATTGGTTACTCCAGAATTGCTCAGGAATTGCAAGCCAAACAATTAGATACTTGGCAAGAGTACGCTCTATTAAAAATAGATTGTGCCGATGTTGAGCCACTTTATCTATTAAAAATGACTTGCCCTAGCACTAGATTTATTCATGCTTTGCGCGTACCTCCTGATGTAAGATCGGCTAGGGAAGCAATTCGCTGGGTGAATTGGGGAACCGATCCAGAGGAATTTAGCGTGCAAACATGAAAACGATTACCGGGAGTAAAACTAAAGCAACAGTCTGGGTAGTAGAAAAGGGTAAAATCCTCCCTCGATTAGACCAATTAACTACTGAAGAACCCTTAGAGATCCGCTTAGTTTCACCAAAACAAACCGTAGCGGTGACAATGCGAACTCCCGGAAATGACTTTGAACTTGCCGCAGGTTTTTTGTACGGCGAAGGCATTGTTAGCAACCGCGAAGATATCCGCAGGATTAGCTATTGCCTAGACTCAAAAGTAGACGGAGAACAGCAATATAATATTGTTAATGTAGAACTCAGAGATGGCTTAATTCCTGATTTACAACCGCTAGAGCGACATTTCTATACAACTAGCGCCTGCGGAGTTTGTGGCAAAGCTAACTTAGAAGCATTACGCCTACGGGATTTTCCAGCAATACCAACCGGCCCAGAAATTTCAGCAGATTTAATTTACACTTTACCCGATAAACTAAAAGCAGCTCAGCGAGTCTTTTCAAGTACCGGAGGACTTCACGCGGCTGCTTTATTCGATATTAATGGACAATTGCTCTCGGTGCGCGAAGATATCGGTCGTCATAATGCTTTAGATAAATTAATTGGTACAGCTTTCTTGAATGGGGAATTACCATTTAGCGATCGCATTCTCTTAGTTAGCGGACGATCGAGTTTTGAAATATTACAAAAAAGTCTTGCTGCTGGCGTGCCTATAGTCTGTGCCGTTTCCGCACCTAGCAGTTTAGCAGTTTCCCTAGCTCAAGAGTTTGGCATCACTCTGATTGGATTTTTGCGCGGCGATCGCTTCAATTTGTATGCTGGAAAAGAGCGGATAAGTACGTCAATGTAACCTAAACAGGACTTACACAGGTCGTCCCAGAAACCGGGTTTTTGAGAGAATCAGGATTTATACTAACCCTTTATTAGCAATAATCCGTCATTGCGAGCGAAGCGAAGCAATCGCTTAGTCTCTGCGATTGCTTCGCTTCGCTCGCAATGACAATAAAGGGGGTAGTAAAGCCGGATTTGGTATTACGCACGCTCGGTCAAAAACCCGGTTTCTTTGGTTGGGTGCGTAAATCCTACTACAGCAAGTTTTTAATTTTTAATTCTTTAGATTATTATTTTTATTATTAAATTTTTAATTTTTAATTTTTAATTCTTTAGAGAGTGTGCCAGTTTATAGGGTGGAATACAGGTTTCCCAATATTGATGTCACAGATCATAATAGAAATAAGCCCACCACTGCGGGCGGGCTCAGCTCATGCCAGCTTATGTATCGCTAGGCAATCGGGTCTCAAAGGATGTAGACGTTAAACTTCAGAAAAAGATCCAGTTTGTAGGAAAAATTTCTCACACAAAAGTTTAGCTCTAGTTATCCCACTACAGAGGGGGCGATCGCGCATTGCGGTTGTCCTCTTACTGTATACCAGAATACTACTAATTTCTCCCTCGTCAAACGGTCAAAGCCAGCGACAAACTACAAGCTGATTAGCTAAATCGATCGCTTTAAGTACAGAAGAAACTTTTTAATTTGACCTTTTTAATTCGTTCCCTTAGTGGTAGTAGTACCTATCTACTTTCGTCCCCCGACGGTAATCGTATCTCACCACAACAGCATCCGGGTATAGGATGCGAAGGGTGTCACGATAATGCACATGACTCGGTTTAGGATAGGAGGAACTCGAAGAATACGAACAGTTAGTTCCTCGTCCACCATTGATAGTTGCTGACTCGCTGGAGGGAATCTCCGCGAATAGTGAATTCTTCTGAGTGAGATCCATGATTAACTCCTCGATCGTGATTTTGAAAAAAGTTGCTTTAACATTAGGCTGAGTTTGCTTGACCCAGCGAAATGTGATTATCTCTTCTAGCGCGATCGCGTGGATCTGGATAGCCAGGTTGCATGATATGTTAATATATGCAAATCAGCAACAAAGCTGGTTGTATAAGTCTTGATTCTTATTTCTTCTTATCAAACATTTTTGTCAAATAAAAAATTAATCTATGTCTCATCAAAACTCTACTGTCTTAAATGTTGAAGAAGCGCAAAAAATCATTCAAGATTTCACTTGCTTGAATATGAAATCTATTGATTCTGATTTACAAAAAGACGCACTCCGTCAGGCTATTTTGCTACTAGCAAATCAGTCAGATTACCAGATGCTAGGAGTTTGTGCTGATTCAACAGCAGATGGATTTTTAGCGCTAGAAACCTATTTAAAAGCTTTAGGCTATGAGGCAAAGCTTGACTCTAATGCCGTCGCGCCAGTTGAAGGGTCTGTTTATATCAAGTTTAATACTTTGAAGGGGTCGTATTATGTTAATGGCTACAATGGAACTTATCGCGGTGTATTAGTTTCCTGCCAATCTTCTGAAGCTGGAGGTATTAACGGTACTTACGGACATTTACCGCTCAATTTATTTGTTTAATTGGTTAGTTGTTAGTTGTTAGTTGTTAATTGGTTAGTTGTTAGTTGTTATGTAGACGATCGCAATTATAGCAGATTGCAGATAAAGAGAAGACACTAATACTTATTCAACAATCCTAGCGATCCCAAATCGGGCTTTACTACCCCCTTTATTGTCATTGCGAGCTTTATTGTCATTGCGAGCGAAGCGAAGCAATCGCAGAGACTAGGCGATTGCTTCGCTTCACTCGCAATGACGGATTATTGCTAATAAAGGGGCTGTTAACTCTTGGCAAGACAAGCTTTCTTCTAGCGTTCAACAACCAACAACCAACAACCAACAACCAACAACCAACAACTAACAACTAACAACTAACAACTAACAACCAAAAACTAACAACTAACAACTAACCACTAACCATTACTTAACTAATTCTGGCTGTTGTTCCACTATTGGTTCATCCTGTGGCAATCCAAGGACATTCTTGTACAGTTTGACATATTCCTTGGCAGAGAGATCCCAGCTAAAGTCATGCCTCATACCGCGCTGTTGCAGTTCTTTCCATTTATCTTTGTAGCGGAAGCCTTCCCAAGCGCGGATCATACAGGTGAACAAATCTAGGGGTTCGTAGCGATCGAAGCAGTAGCCCGTGCCCACATTGTTAATGGGGTCATGGTGAGAGACTGTATCCACTAAACCACCTGTGCGACGGACTATGGGGACGCAGCCGTAACGCATGGAGAGCATTTGGCTAATACCGCAGGGTTCAAAGCGGGAGGGCATTAGGAAAGCATCGCTACCTGCATAAACGCGCCGGGAAAGGGCTTCATTGTATAGCAGTTGGGTGGCCATGCGGCCGGGGTAGCGGGAGGCCATTTGCCAGAGTTGGGTTTCGTAGTAGCGATCGCCTGTTCCCAAAACGATGAATTGAGCATCGGTGTAGGCCATGAATCGATCGAGAATTTGAATCACTAGATCGATGCCCTTTTGTTCGACTAGGCGCGTCACCATGCCAATTAAGAAAGCATTTTTGTTAACTTCTAAGCCGACTTCTTCTTGGATGGCAATTTTGTTGGGGGGGCGTTTGTCAATAGTTTCGGGAGTGAAGTTTTCAACGATATACCTGTCGGTTGCCGGGTTGTAAGATTCAGTATCAATACCGTTAAGAATGCCCGACAATTTACCGCTGATGAATGACATTAATCCTTCTAAAGTTTCACCGTATGCAGGGGTTTTGATCTGTTCGGCGTAGGTAGGAGAAACGGTTGTCACTCTGTCAGCAAATTGGACAGCGGCGGCCATTGTGTCGTGACCTTGCATATACCAGGGACACCATGTCATCGTTTCCAAACGCCAACGCCAAGGCCCTTGATATGCGAGGTTGTGAATAGTAAAAACGGTACTAATATCTGGGTCTTGGTGCATCCAGACCGGGATCATGCCTGCGTGCCAGTCATGACAGTGGATGATTTGGGGTTTCCAGTAGTTCCAGGCAAATTCTGCGGCTCCGTTAGCAAAGAAGGTAAACCGCCAGTCTTCGTCATCGCCAGAGTAGATGCGGCGGGGCATGAAGCAGGGATGGCCGAATAAGTATAAAGGAACATCAGTTCCAGGCAGCACGCTTTCGTAAACGCTGAAGTTTTGGAACATGGCTGCACCTGACCAGACAGGGGTTTTGGGGATGTCCATCTTGTCGGGCAGGAAGCCGTAGTAGGGCATGAAGATGCGGACATCGTGACCCATTCGGCGCAGGAATTTCGGCAGTGCTCCGACGACATCGCCCATACCGCCGACTTTGGCGAGGGGTGCTGCTTCTGCGGAGACAAATAGAATTCGCATTATTGCGTTTCCCTGAGATAGTGAGTTTAGATCCAGTCTAAAGGGGTAGTGTCACCATTTTTTAATCAATATTAAGCCAAGATTGGGAGAATGAAACAACCCTGGGGGCAGGGGGTGGTGGTTGGGGGTTGGGGGGTTAGGTCAAAGAATTTAGAATCGAGCAATTTTACAGCCCTGTATATAAGAATCTGGCTGCAAATTATATAACTACGATCGCGATCGCTCTCGTTTTGTTGCGATCGTAGTTGGAAAACACGCCCTAGTTCCTAGTTCCTAACCCCTAAGTATCTAATTGTCAACTTTATCCGACTCAAGCAAGGCTTTTCTAGCTTGCTCAGAACGCTCTTCGGCAGTAGCCATCATTTCATCTATTTTGTCTACTATTTGCCCGGGATAGCTTTCTAAGAATCTAGTGGAAAGGGAAATCCGACCTCGTTCTTCATTGAGGTTAATAATCATTGCTTTGATTATTTGACCTACTGAAAATACCTTTTCCAGATTATTGATATACTTTTGGCTGACTTCCTTGATGTGGAGCAAACCTGTGATACCATCGAAGTCAACAAATACTCCGAACTGCTTGATACTGCTGATTTTGCCCTCGATAATTTGACCGATTTCTAATTGGCTAAAGCTGGCAGATTTGGTGGCTGCACGCTGAGAAAGCACGAGTTTTTCGCGTTCGCGGTCTACTTCTAAAAAGCTGACGCTCATGGATTGACCCACAAGGGACTGTAAATTGTCTCGCTCCACTACGTGCGATCGCGGAATAAATCCCCGCATCCCCATGACATCTACGGTTACGCCGCCCTTATTATGGCCGGTGACGCGCACTTGAATTACGGCTCCCGTGTTGAACATTTCTGTTACCTGATCCCAGGTTTTTTTGATCTCTAATTGGCGGAGGGAAAGGGTTACTTGACCGTCTTCATTTTGGTCGCGGATAATTAGAAATTCCCGTTCTTCTTGCAAAGGCAGAAGTTTAGACAGGTCTGCTACCGCTCTCAAGGCGACCTCTTCGAGAGGGAGAAAAGCTGGGGACTTAGCGCCGATGTCTATGTACGCGCCGTTGGATTCGATCTCTTCCACTCTACCGCGCACTACTTGGCCCTTCTGAAATTCGTAATTATGCTGTTCGAGGGCTTTGGCAAAATCGTCCATCGAAAAGGATGCTTTTGCGCCTTGAGAACCTGTCGATTTGGGATTCATGTCAATTGAATGAAAGAAAATTGAAATTAAACTACGAGCCTAACTACTGCCGCGTCGATTCGCCTGGAATTGGCGATCGCTACGGAGTTAAATATTAGAACTTACGCAAAAGTAACGTACTTGATGTCATTGCGCTGGCGCAACCTGGGCGTAGCGCTTACCAAGCTTAGCGTATGTTGCGAGCTCGGAAGCATGGCGAGGTTACGAAGCAACCTTAAGCAAGTCGGCAACTAAGCGCAACCCAGTTGCAAGGATACTTAGTAAACCCAAGCCCTGATTTTTGGCGATCGCGCTACGTAAGCTCTAAAATAGTTGGCTACCCCAATATAGCCAATCTGGGGGTATATGGAGACTGGGTATTGAGAATTACTAATTACTAATTGTTCGTGGTTGATGGTTGATTGTCATTAGTCCATGCCTTTTTGCTTTAGAGTTGCTCGCTAAAGAGCTGTTTTACCTGTATCCAAGCATCGGCGGCCGCTGTGGCGTTGTAACTACCGCGATGGTCGCAGAAAAAGCCGTGTTCGGCGTTATAGCGGAAAATCTGATGGGAAATGTTGTATTTTTGTAATTCTGTTTCGATCTGGTCAACTTGCTCTTGGGGAATGCTGGCATCCTGAGTGCCAAAAAAGCCGTAGAGAGTGCCTTTAATGTCTGCTGTACGCGCGATCGTGGGATCGCCGCCGCCGGGGGTCATGGTGGCAATTCCAGCCCCGTAGAACGAAGCTGTGGCTTTAATATCGGGTAAGGTGGCGGCAAGGTAGGCGACGTGACCGCCAAAACAGAAGCCGATGCAGCCAAAGCCTGTACTCTTGACAAAGGATAAATTTTTGAGGTAGCTAATTGTGGCTTGAATGTCGCTGAGGAGTTCTGAGGCTGTGGTTTGTTCTTTGTACTGCCTGCCGATTTTGATGTCTTCTGGAGTGTAGCCGGTTTCAAAGCCGGGGGCTTGGCGCTGGTAGATGGCTGGTGCGATCGCTACATACCCTTCTTTAGCAATTCTTTCTGTGACTTCGCGGATGTGGGCGTTAACTCCGAAGATTTCTTGAATGACAATAACTGCTGGAAATTGCCCCTTGGCTGTAGGTTGGGCTAGATAAGCGGCTATTTGTAAATCTCCGTTAGTTACTGTGACCTTAGCTGTGTGAATTGTTAATTCAGTCATCGCGATTGTAATTTTGTAAATGTCAACTGATTTTAGATTAAGGCAACTGCGGATGCGATCGACAGTTTCTTTGCAGCCTTGCTCCTGGTTGAATCCTTTAAAAATTATTAGGCGAGCGCAGATGCTAACAAAATCCAAGCTGGTAATCTATATAATTGATGTTCCTGAAGTTAGCGCCGAAAGCATTAGCAACAGGTCTAATTCTACCAACGTGAAGATAGCTCCCAATATCTAGCTCATCAATTCGCTAAGCTTAAAGCTCTAGTTAGAGAAACCGGTACATTTGCTATGGTCTCTACTGCCAAACTCTGGCCCCGCTAAAAAGTGTGAACCTTGCTAGTGAAAGAGCCAAGAGTAGATTATGCTATAGCTTAAGATCGGAATCCTAATGATATAGACCACACAATTGCTTTTATAAATTCTTTATCTTAATCCCTGGAGTTTCTAGGATGGTTCAGTTTCAAATTCAAGCAGACAGCGAGATCCCGGCATCCAACCAACTATTTAACCAGATCAGGTTTGCGATCGCCTCCCGGCAATTTCCCCCCGGACACCGCTTGCCCAGCACTAGGCAACTAGCGATGCAAACAGGCTTGCACCGCAATACGATCAGTAAAGTTTATCGGCAATTAGAAGAAACGGGACTGGTAGAAGCCCAAGCAGGTTCAGGCATTTACGTCCGGGCTCAAGGTAATGAAGGCGGTAGTACGCGAAAATCGCCCATTCTCGAACAATATCCCGAAGCTGATAAGATCGTGCAGCACAGTCTCGACCAACTACTGGGACAGGGTTGCACTCTCAGTCAGGCGAGGGAACTATTTTTAGGAGAAATTGACTGGCGACTACGCTGTAGCGCTAGAGTCTTAGTGACCGCACCGACTCAAGATATCGGCATCGGTGAGTTAATGACTCAAGAACTAGAGCAAGCTCTTCGCATTCCCGTACAGTTAGTACCAATGGAACAGCTAGCTCAAGTCATCGATCAAGTGCCTTCGGGGACAGTGGTGACTAGCCGCTATTTCATCGGTGAAGCAGAAGCGATCGCAGCTCCTCGGTCTGTGCGCGTTATCCCCGTTGACATTTACGATTATGCTAAGGAAATCCAGCTCGTTAATAGCTTACCGAAAGATACTTACTTTGGTATTGTTAGCCTCAGTTCTGGTCTACTGCGGGCAGTAGAAGTAATTATTCACAGCCTGCGAGGACAAGACTTGTTGGTAATGACAGCTCAATTGTCCGATCCTTACAAAATTAATGCGATCGTTCGCAGCGCTCGTACAATTGCTTGCGACCAAGCAAGTATTGCTACTGTGAAAGCTGCTGTCAATGCTGCCAGAGAAGATATTATCCGTCCCCCGCAATTGATCTGCTGCGAAAATTATATAGGTTCTCAGTCGATTAACTTACTCAAACGCGAGTTAGGTTTAGGGTAAAGAAGGCAGGGGAGCAGGGGAGCGGGGGAGATGGGGAGATGGGGAGGATGGGGAGATGGGAGCAGGGGAGCGGGGGAGATGGGGAGAATTACTGACTCTTTTAACTCAAAACCGCGAAATGCTGCCGATCGCGAAGTGTTGCCAGAAACAAAGCAAACTGAAACTATCTCTCAAAACTGCGTTGATGGAGCCTACTCACAGAATTTGCCGTTACACTCCCAACGAAACAATTTCAACAGTTCCCATCCTTCTGGCTTCTACGAAATTCACTTCGCCGTCAAAGATACTGGGATTGGTATTCCTGCGGAGAAAATGAACAGACTATTTCACTCCTTTTCTCAAGTAGATGCCTCTACCACCAGACAATACGGCGGTACTGGTTTGGGATTAGCGATCAGCAAACGCCTATGCGAAATTATGGGTGGGACAATGTGGGTTGAAAGTGGCAACGCAGAAGGAGGGGGGGAGCAGGGGGGCAGGGGAGCAGAGGCGCAGGGGGGCAGAGGAGCAGAGGAGAGATTTCTGTCTTCTATCTCCCCCATCCTCCCCCGCTCCCTCGTCTCCCCCATCCCCTCTCTCGTCCCTTTTGTGGTAAAAAAATGCAAGAGTACGATCGCTTGTTTGCTACGATTGAAGAGCTAGTGATGCACCACTCTCCTAGTGGTGTTGAGTCGGAAGTTGACGACTGGTTAATCGATAGGTTTACGAAAATGGGAGTAAAGGCTTGGCTTGACAGTGCAGGAAATGCGATCGCACTAATTCCAGGTCGCGATTCTCAACACTCTATCGCAATTACTGCCCATAAAGATGAAATCGGCGCGATCGTCAAAACTGTAACATCAAATGGCCGAGTCCAAGTTCGTAAACTTGGGGGTTCTTTCCCTTGGGTTTATGGCGAAGGCGTTGTCGATTTATTGGGAGATAATCAAACCATTAGTGGTATCCTCAGCTTTGGTTCCCGTCATGTTTCTCACGAATCTCCTCAAAAATCTCAGCAGGAAGATGTGGCATTAAAGTGGGAAAATGCTTGGATTGAAACGAAATGTAGTGCGGAAGAATTAGCTAAGGCAGGCATTCGTCCAGGTACGCGCATGGTAGTAGGAAAGCACCGCAAACACCCGCTACGATTAAAGGATTATATTGCTAGTTATACCCTGGATAATAAAGCTTCTGTGGCAATTTTACTAGATGTAGCTGCATCTTTGCAAGCACCACCCGTTAATGTTTATTTGGTGGCATCGGCGAAGGAGGAAGTCGGCGCGATCGGGGCACTATACTTTACTCAAAGACAGGAATTAGATGCGTTAATTGCTTTGGAAATTTGCCCCTTGGCACCGGAATATCCCATTGATGATGGCGAAAAGCCAGTTTTGTTGTCTCAGGATGGCTACGGGATTTATGATGAAGGCTTAAATGGGGAATTGCGCCAAGCAGCCGATCGCGCGGGTGTGGTGGTACAATTGGCAGCGATCGCTGGGTTTGGTAGCGATGCCTCGATCGCCATGAAGTTTGGTCACGTAGCTAGGGCCGCTTGTTTGGCCTTCCCCACCCAAAACACTCACGGGTTTGAGATTGCTCATTTAGGTGCGATCGCTAACTGTACTCGCATTCTCACAGCCTACTGCCAACAGCCTTGGAACCAATAAAAAAAATTTTTGAAAAAGTAGTTGACAAACTCAGAAAGATGCGTTAAGTTAATAAAGGTGTGAAACACACGCCCCCATCGTCTAGAGGCCTAGGACACATCCCTTTCACGGATGCGACGGGGATTCGAATTCCCCTGGGGGTATCAAAAAAATTATAAGTGCTGAGTTGTGAGCTAATCCCATAATTCAGCACTTATTTTTTGTACCTTTTTAAAATTACGGTTAACGGTTAACTGTTAACGGTTAGCAATTATAGCAACCGCCACAACGTTTAGGGCATTCTCCATCCCCCAAATCATTTCTAGTATTGCCTTCTGCCTCCTGCCTCCTGCCTCCTGCCATACCTCATTATCAATGATACAAATAGGGTAAAGTGAGGGATTTTACAAGCGCAAATGCGATCGGAAATTGCCAGCTTTACGCTCACAAAAGTGGTGAAAAAAATAGAAAAATATCGCAACTATCGGATTTTCAGGTGAACTTAACTCAATCTAAAGGAAAGTGCTCTTGCCTCAGAAACAGACGACTTGAGAATTGCGATCGCCTACCAGACCCAGAAACCTCATCCCTCGCCCTTGAGTATCCTAAAATAGAGCACAAGTGTGACCAAAACAGAGTATCGCGATCGCCCTACACTCGTAGTCGTAAATCTTAACCCTCTTGCCGATTGTAAGTCAACCCTTTAACGTGGTAACTTAACAATAAGGAGTTATTTAGCCCAAACTCCACTTCCCCCCCCCTAACCCATAGTGCAATATAGATAAATTAGCCTTAAAGGGACTACCTCAAACTGGACAATTGTTCGCGTCAACGACCAGCGTCAAATAGAATTAAGTCCGCTTGATTAACCATTATTCCTCTAGGAGTGCTTCGCCTGCGAGATGTAATACAAGCTAGAAAGCTTGTAAACCCGCCCCAGCACCTAATCGTGGTTAACAAACTGGAATTGATATAAAATAAAACTCTATCGCTTTCCCGTGTCTGCCAACAGCTCCAAGTAACGCTAGTTATACCTTAAAGCCTAATCTTTGTACTTTGTTACAGGCTCTTTTAATTCCCACAGGTGTAAGGAACAGCAAATATGAGCTTGAACGGCCAAAGCAAAATTTCCGAAATTCTCAAAAAATACCGCTCGGAACTGTTGACAGCATGGCTCTCAGAGCAGATGACTGCTAGCAGTCGCCAAGACTCGCTCAAAGAAATAGAAGTACGGGAAGAGTGCAGAGAATTTCTAGACCTCCTAGTAGCAGCACTCGATCGCGGTAACTTAACTGACATCAACACCTCAGAATGGCGGCCAGTGCGAGAAATGCTTTCCAGCATATCGCGCGATCGCTCTCACAAAGGCTTCACACCCTCAGAAACCGCAACCTTTATTTTATCCTTAAAACACCCCTTATTCACCCAGCTACACTCCGAACTCGCAAACGATAGCCAAAACCTCATCCAAGAGATTTGGTCAGTCAGTACCCTCCTAGATAAACTAGGTTTACTGACCACAGAAATCTACCAAAAAGCCCGCGAAGAAGTCATCTATCGCCAGCAAGAAGAACTCATGGAACTCTCCACCCCAGTTGTAAAACTGTGGGATGGGATATTAGCCTTACCAATCATCGGTACCCTGGACAGCAACCGCACTCAAGGTGTAATGGAGTCCCTCCTACAAAAAATTGTAGAGACAGGCGCAGAAGTTACGATCATTGATATTACCGGAGTCCCAACCGTAGACACCCTAACTGCACAACACCTGCTCAAAACCGTTACTGCCGCCCGCTTAATGGGCGCTGACTGCATCATCAGCGGCATTCGCCCCCAAATCGCCCAAACCATCGTTTACCTCGGCGTGGATCTCGCGGACGTGATCACCAAAGCCACCCTAGCCGACGCTTTTGCTCTAGCATTAAAACGCATTGGAGCCAGCATCACCCGCAACCAGCCGCGCACTTAAGGAAGCATCATGGACGAAAAAATTCCCATACTTAAAATGGGTCAATTTCTCTTAGTTACGATCCAAGTCGATATGCACGATCGCCTAGCCATGACATTACAAGACGACCTCACAAATCGCATCAACCAGACAAATGCTCGCGGCGTATTAATAGATATTTCCGCCTTAGATATGGTTGACTCCTTCATCGGGCGAATATTAGGAAACATTGCCAAAATGTCGCAGATACTTGATGCCGAAACAGTCGTAGTTGGAATGCAGCCAGCAGTAGCCATTACTCTAGTAGAATTAGGGCTTTCCCTCAAAGGCATCCGCACAGCCTTAAACGTAGAGAGGGGAATGGCTCTATTGCGGCGATCGCTAGCAACTCCAGAGGAGATGCCAGATGACCGTGCAGAGGTCTGAAACCATGAGCATCAAAACCGCCGCAGACGTTGTGCTAGTAAGGCAAGCCGTCCGCAAGTTAGCCGTGGAACAAGGTTTGAGCCTCGTAGACCAAACCAAAATCGTGACGGCGGCCAGCGAACTCGCCCGTAATACCTTAGACTACGGCGGCGGCGGGCAACTACAACTGGAAACCCTACAAGAGGGAAACCGCCGGGGTGTGCGGCTCACCTTTGAAGACAAAGGCCCCGGCATTCCCGACATCGACCTTGCCTTAAAAGACGGCTTCACCACCGGAGGCGGGCTTGGCATGGGTCTTTCTGGTTCCAAGCGGCTCGTGAACGAATTTAACATCGTTTCTCGCGTCGGTGAGGGCACAACTATTACGATCGCTAAGTGGAAGTAGCTGACTTCTTTACCACCAAAAAAATAGTGAGAGTCATGTTGAAATTCCTAGACCTCTTGCCAAACCTCTGTCCTAAAACGAGAGAATTTTTGAAGTTTACTCCCCTTCCTTTATACCCAAAGTTATGTCTCATTTTTGTAGTCTTATTGAAAAGCAAAACCCTGCAATTTAATGAACCTAAGAAGACACAAAGGCATAGAGGAGGAAAAGAAAAGAGAAATAGATAACCTTAAACCAAACCCAGGAAGCAAATATGCCAGAACCAGTCGCCTTACCCATTCTAGAGTCCAGTCAAGCTGGCGAAGCGCGGCGGATAGCTGTAGCCTTTGCTAATCAACTTGGCTTCAACGAAACAGATCGTGGAAAGGTTAGCATCGTAGTCAGCGAGTTGACAAAAAACCTCGTCCGCTACGCCCGTAACGGTCAACTATTGCTACAAGCAAAAGTCTTAAACTCAATCGCGCTTATAGAAATCTTAGCCTTAGACTCTGGGCCGGGAATGAGCAGTATTAGCGAGTGCTTGCGCGACGGCTTTTCTACAGGCGGGACTCTGGGAAACGGTTTGGGGGCTTGCCAGCGGCTATCTAACTTTTTTGACATTTATTCTGTTACCAACGGCGGCACAGCCATATTAAGCCACATCTGGGCAACATCTTACGATTCACCCCCACCAGAAGATCGCCTAAAAATTGGCGGAGTTTGCTTACCTGTCAGAGGCGAGGATGTTTCAGGGGATGCTTGGGCCGTAGAACAGCAGGAAGATCGTAGTTTGCTGCTAGTGGCCGACGGGTTGGGTCACGGCCCGCAAGCTGCGATCGCATCTAATGAAGCTGTGAGGATATTTCGAGAGAATACTCATAAAAGCCCAAAAGAGATTATAGAGGCGGCTCATGGGGCTTTGCGAAGTACGCGGGGTGCAGTAATCGCGATCGCAGAAATTGACTTTCGTAGCGCATCGGTTCGCTTTGCAGGAATCGGAAATATTTCTGCCGCAGTCATTTCTCCCGATGCAAACTACAGCATGGTTTCCCACAATGGTACTGTCGGACATGAGGTTCGCAAAATTCAGGAATTTGTCTATCAGTGGCCCAAAGGAGGTCTTTTAGTCATGCACTCCGATGGGTTGGGTACGCAGTGGCATCTAGAGCGTTATGCTGGTTTAGTATCAAAACATCCCTGTTTAATTGCTGGAGTTTTGTACCGAGATTTCACTAGAGGTCGCGATGATGTGACAGTGCTTGCCGCTAAATAAAATTTTTAAGTTAACTGCTAACTGTTAACTGTTAACTGTCAACTGTCAACTGTTAGCAATTAGCAATTAGCAATTAGCAATTAGCCATTAGCAATTAGCCATTAGCCATTACCAATTAGCCATTAGCCATTAGCCATTAGCCATTAGCAATGACTTTCACTCTCCTAACTCTAGAAATCAAATTTGAACAAGATGTCGTCATGACTCGCCAGCGGGCGGGGCAAATTGCAAGTTTATTAGGTTTTCAGGCTCAGGATAAAACTCGCATTGCCACTGCTGTATCTGAAATTGGTCGCAATGCTTTTCAATATGCCGGAGGCGGAAAAGTTAAATTTTGGGTGGAAATATCTTCGCCTCAAACATTGATAATTTCCATTGAGGATCGAGGTCAAGGTATTGCTAATCTTAATACTATTCTCAATGGACAATATATATCTACAACTGGCATGGGTCTAGGTATTATTGGCAGCAAGCGGTTAATGGATCGATTTCAGATTTCCTCTTCGGTAGGTGAGGGAACTATCGTCGTGATGGAAAAAAACTTGCCGAGGTTGCCTTCTATTTTAACAGCAAAAGACTTAGGGCAGTTGGGCAGTAAATTGGCGATGCAAGCGCCTCAAAGTTCCTTTGAAGAAATTCAGCAGCAGAACCAAGAATTACTATTAGCTCTAGAAGATATCCGTCAGCGTGAAGAGCAGCTAATTCAGCTCAATTGCGAATTAGAAGATACTAATAGGGGAGTAGTAGCTCTCTATGCCGAATTAGATGAAAAAGCCGATTCCTTACAGAAGGCAAATGAAGTTAAAACCCGATTTTTATCAAATATGAGCCACGAGTTTCGCACGCCGCTAAACTCAATTATATCTCTCTCGCGGATACTGTTAGACAGGATGGATGGTGAATTGACATTAGAACAAGAAAAGCAAGTGACTTTCATCCGTAAATCTGCTGAATGTCTTTCGGATTTAGTTAATGACTTATTAGACTTGGCAAAGGCAGAAGCAGGCAAAATTGTAGTGCATCCCAATGAGTTTGAAATTAGCGACCTTTTTGGAGCTTTGAGGGGTATGCTACGGCCTTTACTGGCCTATAATTCGTCAGTTTCTCTAGTTTTTGAAGAAGTTGTCGGTTGCCATAAACTTTACACTGACGAAGGCAAGGTTAGCCAAATTCTCAGAAATTTTATCTCCAATTCGTTGAAGTATACAGAAGTTGGAGAAATTAGGGTTTCAGCGGCAATTGCTGGTAACACTGTTGTCTTTTCCGTAGCGGATACTGGTATCGGTATTGCCGTAGGCGATCGAGAGCTGATATTTGAAGAATATACCCAACTTAATTCTCCCCTACAAACACAATTTAAAGGAACAGGTTTGGGACTCCCGCTAGCCAAAAAATTAGCTGAATTGCTGGGAGGAAGTGTCTTTCTTACCAGCGAATTAGGGAAAGGTTCAACATTTTTTGCTACAATTCCTGTCGTTTATAACAGTATCAAAGAGGATGTGCAAAGGGAGAATTTTCTCTTGCAATTTGGATGCAGCTCTCTATCCTATATTAGTAGTAGAAGATAATGTAGAAACTTTATTTACTTATGAGAAATATTTTCAGGGTTCTTGCTATCAAATGATAATAGCTGGATCGCTTTGTCAAGCAAGAGAGGCCCTTCAAGTTTTTAGACCTGTAGCTATACTATTGGACATTTTACTAGATAAACAGAGTACGTGGACTTTGATTGCTGAAATGAAAGGAAACGAAGCAACGCAGAATATTCCTCTGATTGTAATCACTGTCATTGACAACGAGAGGAAAGCTCGCGCATTGGGTGCAGATGCGTTTTTTATCAAACCTGCGGAGCGACTTCCGCTGCTCCACAAAATTAATGCTCTAGTCAAGGGGGATTTGCCGCAAAAAGTTTTGATTATAGACAACGACCAAGTAGCTAGATACTTGCTCAAGGAATACTTAGCCGATCCTAATTTTACTATAATTGAAGCTGAGTCTGGGCAGGAAGGTTTAGCGTTAGCTCAGACGGAAACTATTGATGCAATTTTTTTAGATTTGGAGATGCCAGGAATGAATGGTTTTGAAGTATTGAAACAACTTAAAAGCAATCCTGATACTAAGAATATCTCTGTAATTGTTAATAGCTCAAAGTTGCTCGACCCACAAGAGTCAATGTATATAGCACAAAACGCGATCGCAATTCTATCTAAAGAGAGTCAACATCACGAGGTGGCAAGCGGTAAACTCCGGGAAGCTCTGATAAAAGCAGGGCTTATACCTATAGCTAGGGACTAGGATGCTCAGGACTAGGGAAGAAGGGAATAGAATAAGCGGGTTCCAGCAATCAATCGTGTCCTAATCGCCTTGGCGACTGCTATATATACCCAGACTTCGCTCTCCCTCCTTTAAAATTACCGCTCTCCTATTTTATTTTTCTTCCTCTAGACGATCTCGGTCTGTGGTTGACTCGCAAAATAATGGTAGTTTTATCGTTTCGGCACTAAAAAAGCGATTAAATCAAACCTATAGCCTAATTCGTACCTTAATTCTTCCTTATTTTTTCCAAAAACTATGCCCGACCGACCTCAAGTCACGATCTTGCACGTAGACGACAACGCAGCTAACCGCTATATCGTTACCCGGATGCTTCAAAATGCGGGGTTTGATGTGCAACAGGCGGCCACTGGGAAAGCTGGCCTGCAATTGGCACTCGACTACCAACCAGATTTAATTGTCCTTGACGTGCAGTTGCCTGATATCAATGGGTTTGAGGTCTGTAGGCAGATTAAGACTAACCCTGCTACGGCGTTTATTCCGGTGCTACATCTCTCGGCTAGTTTTGTCAAGAGCGAGGATAAGGTACAGGGGTTAGATGGCGGTGCAGATGGCTATCTCGCCCAGCCTGTAGAGCCGATTGAGTTAGTCGCGACTGTCAATGCTTTGCTTCGTACCAGAAAGGCAGAGGAAGCGGCACGGCTACTGGCGAGGGAGTGGCAAACGACTTTCGATGCGATCGCGGATCTGGTGTGTCTGCTGGATAGCGATGGCAGTATAGTGCGGTGCAACTGCGCCGCGAGGGAACTTTGGGGAAAATCGGAAAGCGAGATTAAAGGTTGTTTTTATCAGGATTTGATCCAAGATACGATCGGTGCTACGGAAGTAAATCTCTTTATTCGGGCTCGAGAAACTGGCCGCCGACAAAATTTAGAACTGAGGTTTGGCGATCGCTGGTTTTCTGTCACTGCTGACCCGATTTTAGGCGATCGTGGTAATTTTGCAGGAGCAGTTTGGATTGTCGCCGATATCACAGACCGCAAGCAAGCCGAGTCAGCGCAACGAGAAACTGAAGAGCGGTTCCGTCTGCTGTTAGACAATGCACAAGACTACGCAATTTTCTTCCTTGATGCCCAAGGATACATTATCCGTTGGAGTGTAGGAGCTCAAAGAATTTTAGGCTATGAGGAAGCAGAGGCAATCGGTCAGCCGACATCGATTATTTTTACACCGGAGGATTTAGCTGCCGGCACAGACAAGCTGGAACTAGAGCAAGCAGTAGCGGCAGGTCAAGCAGAGGACGAACGCTGGCACATCCGTAAAGACGGCAGCCGTTTCTGGGCTAGCGGTATTCTCACTTCCCTGCAAGATGAGGCAGGATTGCGGGGTTTTGCTAAAATCATGCGCGACTTCACCGAACGCAAACAAGCTGAAGACGAACGCGCCCAGTTACTCATCCGCGAACAGAATGCCCGCACTCAGGCGGAGACTGCCAACCGGATGAAGGATGAGTTTTTGGCGACGCTATCCCACGAGTTGCGATCGCCCTTAAACGCCATGCTGGGTTGGCTGCGCCTGCTCAATACTCGCAAGTTTGACGAGAAGACGACAGCCAAGGCAATGGAGACAATTGAGCGCAGTGCTAGAGCCCAAGCGCAATTAGTTGAGGATTTGCTCGACGTTTCCCGGATCATTCAGGGTAAGGTACGGCTGAATGTCCGCCCAGTTGAACTTGTCACCGTCATTGAAGCAGCCTTAGATACAGTCCGCCCTGCGGCTGAAGCTAAGGAGATTCGCCTGCAAACCATCTTCGATTCCACAGGGGGGCTGGTGGCAGGAGACTCAGACCGCTTGCAGCAAATCGTCTGGAATTTGCTTTCTAACGCGGTTAAGTTTACGCTCAAAGGCGGGCAAGTTCAGGTCTACCTGGAGAGAGTTAACTCTCATGTTGAGATTTCGGTGAGGGATACGGGATTGGGGATAAAACCTGATTTTCTGCCCTTTGTGTTCGATCGCTTCCGTCAAGCCGACAGCTCAATCGCTAGAACTTATACTGGCTTGGGTATCGGTTTAGCTATTGTCCGCCATTTGGTAGAACTGCACGGCGGTAGCGTTCGCGCCCAAAGCGAAGGTGAGGGGAAGGGAGCAACATTTACTATTAAGCTGCCCCTAATGCCTATTCGCCAAAATCTGGAGACGGGAGAACGGGTACACCCCGGTATTGGGGGCGAACTTCCATTTGAAAATCTGCCAGCGCTCAATGGTTTGCGGGTGTTGGTAGTGGATGATGAAGCTGATTCGCGGGCCTTTCTTACGGCTGTGCTTGAGGAGTGCGGCGCGGAAGTTGTGGCAGTGGGCTCGGCAGTTGAGGCGATCGCGACCCTTAAAAGTTTGAAACCTGATATTTTGCTCAGTGACATCGGAATGCCAGAAGAGGACGGCTATGCTTTGATCCGCCAAGTGCGATCGCTTTCACCACAGGAAGGGGGGCAAATTCCCGCAGCAGCACTCACAGCTTATGCTAGAGCTGAGGATCGGACGCGATCGCTTTTGTCCGGTTTTCAGATCCACTTACCCAAACCGATCGAACCCGCTGAATTAGCCGCCGTCGTCGCTAACCTCGCCAATAGGACGGGTTAACAGTTAATTGCTAATTGCTAATTGCTAATTGCTAATTGCTAATGTAATCAGTAATCAAAGGAGTTGGGATGGGACGGCCTAATTTTGAGAAATTGGAAGTTTATCAATTGTCTGAAAAATTAGCAGATGAGATTTGGCACATTGTTGAAGGATGGGATAACTTCGCTAAAGATACACTTGGTAAACAAATAGTCCGTTCAGCAGATAGCATCGCGGCTAATATTGCAGAAGGCGAGGGTCGATATAACTTCCAAGATAATCGGCGTTTCATAAAGATTGCTAGAGGTTCTCTGTATGAAACAATCAACTGGTTAAGACGTGCCTACACACGGAATCTTTTAACAAATGAACAAATAAAACGCCTTAACTCAGTCATTGATGAATTGTCTCCAAAACTCAATGCTTACCTAAAATCAATCGGCAATTAGCAATTAGCAATTAGCCATTAGCAATTAGCAATTAGCCATTAGCCATTAGCCATTAGCCATTAGCAAAATATTTATTTTTCCGTCAATCTATCTAGCTTTTCTCTCGTCCACAAATTGAAAAGAGATTGCACCAAAAACCACGAACCCAAGGCTGACAGAGAAAAAGCTGCGATCGCACCTCCTTGATATCCCCCAATTAGCAACACCGCACCCGATAGAAAAACAAAGCCAGTCAAGCAGGCATAAATCAGAGTTTTAACAGCCATATTAATCCGCTTCAGAGCGCGATCGCTTTCTATTGTCCGCACCCGCACCTGCAACTCGCCGTCTTCAATCCGCTTTTCTAAATGTCTGATTAAAACTTCTGCTCTACTCGGCTGCTGTAACTTAAATCTAACATAATTTCTAGCTTGTTTTGCCAGCTCTCCCACCAAATTTCCTCGTTCTTTTTGGGAGACTGTAGTTAAGCTTTTAACAAACGGTTTAGCACAAGCAACAGGGTTGTATTGAGGATCTAAAGTTCGAGCAATACCATCAAGAGTCGTCAACGCTTTCAGGATGAACATCATTTGTCCCGGCAATCGAAATGGCTGTTGCTCAAACATCAAGTACAATTCATCCTTGATTTCATTAAAAGCTTGAAAATCAATCGGTTTTTCAGTAAACTTTTCCAATAGGAACGCTACCATTCTCCGCACTGGCATCATATCCGGCACAGGTTCAATTAAACCCATCAAAATCAATGTTTCTAAAACCTCATCACTATCTTTTCTCAACACTCCAAAAAAAGTTCTAATCATCTGCTCTTTAGCCAGAGATTTCACCTCTGCCATCATCCCAAAATCATAAAAAATTAGAGAGCCATCTGCATTAACTGCCATGTTTCCCGGATGCGGATCTGCCTGAAAAAAACCGTCTTGCAACAATTGTTTTAAGTAACAGGAAATCCCTAACTGATTGAGACGTTTTAAGTCTATCCCTTTAGCTTCTAAACTTTGTCGATCGTCAACCTTTATACCTGGTAAATACTCGACAGTCAACACCTTTTTGCTAGTATATCGCCAATAAACTTTAGGAACCATAATGCCGGGATAGCCTCTAAAATTATTAGCAAATCGTTCAGCATTTTTACCCTCTTGTATATAGTCAATTTCTTGATAAAGAATTGTGAAAAATTCATTATAAAGTGCATCTAAATTATATTTTCTAGTCCAAGGCAAATACCGCTGGCAAAAACGCATAATTTTGTAAATAGCTTTAACGTCCAAATCAAACAACTTTTGCAATCCCGGACGTTGAACCTTTACAACTACATCTTCTCCCGTATGTAGCCGAGCTTTGTGTACCTGTCCCAAACTCGCAGCCGCAATCGGAAAATGGTCAAAATCACGATATAAAGCATAAATTTCTTTACCAAGTTCAGATTCAATCAGAGCGATCGCTTCTTCCGCATTGAATTCAGGTACTTTATCTTGCAATTTTTGTAATTCATTAACATACTCTAAAGGGAGTATATCTGCACGAGTTGAGAGAGCCTGACCAATTTTAATAAAAGTTGGGCCTAAATTTAGCAAAGTCTTGAGTAGCCACTCAGCACGGACGGATCTTGTATAAGGCGAGTTATTTTGAAATAGCCTATCCGCCCACAAATAGAACATAAACTGTCCTGCGGCGGTAAAAACATCTATTTGTCGAGTTAAAGGTGAAGATTGAGCCCGTTGCCAGCGAAGTGGCTTAGGTGCAATTTTTGTGAGCATAAATATAGGGGCTAGGGGCTAGGGGCTAGGGGCTAGGGGAAAAGAG
>NZ_CACA01000307.1:0-20665 GCF_000180455.1 Kamptonema sp. PCC 6506 | reverse complement strand
GTCTTCTTAGTCCTCTTCAGAGGACTTGATCTTTGAGACAGGGGTTTTAACCCCTGGCGGACTAAGGGTTTAACGTTAAGTTGACACCAATAGAGAAGAAGGCCGAAGGAGAAAGGCACAAGGCACAAGGCAGAAGACTATTTCTCGCGCCACTGTCTCGGCGGTATCCCACAAAAATTGCTAAAGCTTTCTAAACTAGAAGAAATATTGAGACTAAGAGAATTTTATGACTGAGCAAGCAAACGCTCGCGACTTATTTCGCGCCGCCTACGAACATCGATACACCTGGGACTCAAACTTTCCCGGTTACAGCGCTGATGTCGAACTCAAGCAAAATGAGGAAATCTACACCGGCCATATTGCAATCAAACCAGACATGACCGTAGAAGTCAGCGGTATCGAAGACGAAGAAGTGCAGCAAAGCGTTTACACTCAACTCCGGGATATTGTAACCCACCGCAAACGGGGATCGTTTGAGAAATCTCACGGCAATAATAGCTTTAGCTTAGGCGAAACCGATAGCGACGGAGCTGTGGAAATCTTGGTTAAAGGTGACTCGATGGGGTCTAACTACAAAATCCGAGGCCTTTTAATTTCTCAAGTTAGCCGAGTTATGGGTCGGATGGCCTTTGTGATTGATACCCACGAAAGCTTAGAAACACCAGAAGGCTCTCTAGCCAGCCGCTACGATGCCGTTTTCCGCAACCCTCAGACTGGAGACATCCTCAAAGAACTTGAATTTCAAGATACCTTTGAGAAAATTGGCGACTACTACGTGATGACTAAACAGGTGATTCACTCTAAAGAAGATGGACAAGTCACAACAACTGAGTTTAACTACTCTAACGTCAAACTGTTAGAACCTGCCCTTGTTTAGTCTGGTTTTGACCTGCAAACCCCTGTAGAGCCGACCTGAGTGCTGAGTTCTTCTTTAAGTCCTCAGTCCTGCTAAAGCAAGAGTTCACTTGCAAATCGGGGACTTAGGAGTTAAAAAATACTTAGCACTCACTTGCTAACAGATTTTTAGAGTTCAAGTACCAACAAACTGCGATCGCAACTCAATTTCTTCAGGAAACCTAGTTTTTGGTGCAATTCGTTTGAGGAAAAAACGTTTATTCACAGCAAGTAGCGCTAGGATCGAGATCGGTATCAGTTGTGCGGAATATTTGCAAGGTAAAACATGACAACACTAGCACTCACGAGAGAAAATGTAGAACAAGTTCTGGATGAGTTGCGGCCCTACCTGATGTCTGACGGCGGGAACGTTGAACTGGTAGAGATTGAAGGCCCAGTAGTCCAACTGCGATTGCAAGGAGCTTGTGGTTCTTGCCCCAGCTCAGCCATGACTTTGAGAATGGGAATTGAGCGCCGCTTGCGTGAAACTATTCCCGAAATTGCCGAAGTCGAACAGGTAATGTAAGCCGAACTTAGAGTAATTGGTTAATGGTTAGTGGTTAGTGGTTGGTAGTTGCTTAATATAGGGCTGAACAAGAAAAACGTATTTCGGTCATTACGAACGCAGCGAAGTAATCGCAACGCTTTGTTTTTAGCCGATACTGTGTAAGTCCTATTAGTAGTTGGTAGTTGCGAGTTGGTAGAAAACTGTCACCAATTGCCAATTACTAATAGAATAATTTACGATTCAGGAGCCAGAATTCAGTACAAATTCTTCTGAATAATGGCTTCTGAATTATTTTTCCAGCTCCTAATTATCAATTACCAATTACCAATTACTAATTATGAAAGTTTTACTGGTAGAAGATGACGAGTATATAGCCCATGCCCTCAGCACGACGCTCACGGAACAACATTATACTGTTGACGTAGCTTATGATGGTCAAGCGGGATGGGAATATGCAGAGGCTTTTACCTATGATTTAATATTGCTGGATGTGGTGCTGCCAAAACTGGATGGGATCTCGCTTTGCCGCCAACTGCGATCGCGACACACTACAACTCCAATTCTTCTATTAACCTCTTGCGACAGCAGTGCTAGCAAAATAGAAGGACTTGATGCTGGGGCCGATGACTATGTAGTTAAGCCTTTTGATTTTTTGGAACTCTCGGCTCGGATTCGCGCAATTTTAAGGCGAGGTAGCGCAGCATTACCACCAATTTTGGAAACGGGTAAACTACGTCTCAATCCTAATAACTATGAGGTAATTTACAACAGCCAACCTCTGAATCTGACTCCTAAAGAGTACGCTCTACTAGAACTATTTTTGCGTAATACCCAGCGAGTCTTCAGCCGCCGTGCGATTTTAGATCATCTGTGGTCGTTTGAAGAACCGCCAGCAGAGGATACTGTAAGAGCTCATATTAAAGGTTTGCGGAGTAAGTTAAAAGCAGCAGGTGCGCCACCGGATTTAGTTGAAACAGTTTACGGTTTAGGCTACCGTCTCAAGCCGGAAAAAAGGCAAGAAATCATAGGAAACTCGGAATTAAATACTCCCCAACTAGAAGATTTATCCCTGCCCTCGCTACCACCGGAACTGGAAAATAGTAGTAGTTTTAAAGATAGGATTAACATCCCAGAAACTGCTAGCATTGTAACACAATCTAATAGTTACAATGCACTCCTTAGCAGCAAAGAATCATCCTTAAGCGATGCCATAGCCAAAGTTTGGGAGCGATTCAGAAGTAGCATTAGCGATCGCATCGCCATCCTCGATCAAACCAATGTTGCCCTAAGCCTGGGTCAACTTAGTGACGAACTAAGGCAGCAAGCAAGTCAAGAAGCCCATAAACTTGTCGGTTCCCTGGGAACCTTCGGTTTAGCAGAAGGTTCGCGCCTGGCCCGCGAGATGGAAAACTTGCTTCAGAGCGATCCCAAACAAGACCAAGCGCCCCAACTTTGCCAGTTAGTAGCAACTTTGCGCGAGGAATTAGAGCGGGGGAGATGGGAAGATGGGGGAGATGGGGGAGGTAGGGGAGATGGGGGAGATGGGGGAGTTAAATCCTCTCTATCCTCTCCAAGATAATTATTAGTGGAAAATTTATGGTAGGCTGCTGTACCAACAACCGTCAGGTAGAGGAATACCGCCGAGGGAGTGAATGCGATCGCGCCACATTAAGTAAGCCCACGCCATTCCTAGAGATTGGCGATCGCGATCGAAGACTTCAATCTCTTGACGCTGATATTCGTTTTTTTCAGGGGGGCGGAGGCGATCGTAGTCTTCCAGGCGATCGAGCTCCTCTAAAATACTACTGTCAGTGAATGTGAGGACAAAGCCATACACAGTACCAACACCCGCAGTCATGGCAGGATAGCCTAGTGATAAAGCAAAAAGCTGACCGATCGCGATCGCCCCTTCAGCAGCCACAACCTTCCCCTCGCAGTAGCGCAGATAATTGCATTCCCCCGGCTTGAGAGTGCCATACACAAAGACTTTCATTAGATCCCATTTTCTTGAGCAACGACACAAACTGAGGCTCAAAAGCCTATCCGGTCTAGATTCTATAAATTTTTAATCTCAAACCCCAAATCCCAAATCCCTCGACCGGGGCTTAACCCCTGGTTTTTGTTAACATAGATGACTAGATTAATAGTCTAAGTGTTGTAAATTATTACGCACGAATGCGACTGCAATTTTAAATTAAGTTGTTTACCCCTTTTTCCGTTCATGGTTCTAGCAGTTAGTGTTATAGCTTCCGCACTCCCGCCTTTACATCTGAGTTCTTTTTTGCCATCCCTGCCACTGGATAGCTTGTTTTCGACTCAAGGCATTATGGTGATGCTTCTGGCTGCTTATGCAGTGGCGATGTGGATGTTTCTCACCAGTGCTCCCAAAGTTCACACGATCATGGTATCGGATCTCGCCCACGCCCGACAGTTCTATGAAGGTATCCTAGACCTACCAGTGGCAGAGGTTCCCCTCCACTACTACTACAACTACGAGCAAACTTTGGGGTCTACTGGCATTGACCCGCTCTACCTGTCCCCAAATGTGGGCAGAGCAGCCACAGCTTCAGCATCGGGGAACCCAGATGGTCTGTGGTATCAGTTAATGAAGAATACACAGTTACACATCATCAGCGGGGCGGGTTTGGGGCAGAAAAATCGCCAGCGGCACGTTTGTTTTGACCGCGACTGTTTGGAGCAAGTGTTGATGCGGGTACAAATGCAGGGTATTAAGTATAAGATTCGTCGCGAAAAACCGTTGAATTTCTTGGTTAAGGATTTAGATGGTCGCGTGATTGAAATGGCTGAGGTGGATAATTAGGCGGGTATTATAGTCAAGGGTCAAATAAAGAAACCGGGTTTCTGTGAAAAATTATTGTTTTCTCAATAAAATATTTATGAAGAAACCCGGTTTCTGGCGATCTAGAATTCTACTTGATAGTTTCTTTGGCTTTCTCTTCAACGTTAGATGCTTCTATTCCTTTCTTGTAAGGAATTTTTGCGACTAAAGATTTGAAAGTAGAGAGAAACACAGAATTCTTTGAGGGGAAAAATGAGCAATGTCAAGGGATTAATTGTGACGATGATGTTACGATGATCCGATTGAGCTTTTTTGACTATTTGCTTAGCTACCCAGTTTGCGGACATGATGCCGATGGGATTGAGATTGCTTTTAAAGGGGCCTAAAATTAGTTTGCGGATGACGCAGGGAGCGTCTAGGCGGCGCAATGTTACTAAGTCTCCCAAGGCACGTTTGCTAAGTTCGTAGAGGGGGCTAACTGCTGGAATTACTTCAGCTTCTGAGGTATTTACCCAGATTTCTTTACGTGCCATGTCTTCGTTTGTGCGGACGGTGGTGAGGAATAATTCGATTAGTCTGACTGCTGAGAAGGTGTTGATTTCGTAGGAGTTCGCGATCGCGTCTTTTGTTCTGTCGCCGTGTACGTTGATGCCGTGATTGATGACGAGAATATCAACTTTTTCTAGCAATTCTCCTAAGTCGGACTCTTGACTTATTTGCCAATTTATAGTATTTACAGGCAACTCTTCACCGTCTAGATTCAAGCTTAGGGTTTGCGTTCCCGATGTGAGGGCGATGACTTTGGCTCCCGCTTTGTGGAGTTGCGTCAAGAGTTCGCGACCTAGCGTTCCAGAGGCCCCAGTGACGGCGATGGTTTTGCCTTTAAGGGAAAGTGCTGTACCCATGAGTTTGTCTAGTAGGGTAATTGTACCGCAATAGTAAGCATTTTGGTTGTCGAAGTGGTGCCGCCAGTGATAGGGACGGTTGACTAACCAGCTAGAGGGTGGGGTGAGGAAGTCGCCGGGTTGATGGGTTAAGTCGGTGAGTTCGCCTGCACCTTTGAGGCCCCAGCCACGCGCGATCGCACTTAGCAAGAAACCTAATGTGTAGGTACAACCGACGAGAGCCCAGGGGTGAAAGTTTGGGGTAGCGATGTAGGCTACACCCCATAACAGTAAGCAACTGAACAGCATTACTAAGGCTTCAGGCACGTCATTACGCCAATGAGCTTGTTGGTAAATGCGATCGTTGACGGGGGTTAAATTGGGCCGAAAGACGCGGTGATGCCATACGTGCAGCCGATAGAGGGGGGGGTAAATATGGGCCAGGAAGTGGTAAAGGTCTCGCACTACTTCTGCTAATAGTACAGAACCTAATCCCCAAGCTGCTGCTATCCAATAATTTGTCATGGTCACACCGATTTTAAATTTGAGATATTACATATCATTTTGGAAGATAACTTAAAATGGGTTTTCTGGCTAGGGTGTTAATTGGCTTAAGCGTTTTAATATTTGCAAAACGCTGTACAATTCATTAGGTTGATTGCGAATTACGAATTCGTCAGATGTCGCGTACTGCGGAATTTCTCCTCTGAGTAACTTGACAAAAGTGAAGTTAGCACCCGTAGTGATTAAGCCAAAAGTAGGAGTTTCTGGATTGGGGTCGGCTAGCATATAAGCCAAGAGTTGTGCTAGTCCTTCATCAACTGAGAATGAAAGTTGTTTGGATTCTATGACTGTCACCCAAAAGTTTTTTTTCAAGATTAATATATCTATTCTACCTTCGATGATTCTTCCTTCATCTTCCTCCTGAATTTGAATTGATTTTTCTGCTCTGATGTGAAAAGGAGACACAAAAAAACCAGCAATAAACAAAATGGGGCTGACTATAGTTAGTTTAACTACAGTTTCTCGTAAAGGGGGATAGTCCAGTAAGTTAAAATATCCCTCTTGGACTCGATCTAGCTGTTGTTTTTCTATGTCAGTTATTTCTGGTAAGTTTTCTTGCCATTCTCGAAAAAATTCTGGATTGCGAACTCGCTGAAGTCCAAACTTATCGATCAAATCGCGGATGTTAATATCTTTTGCTTGGAGTTTTTGAATCATAGTCTCTCTCTTCTGCTAATAACTTATTGGAGTTATCATCCATTATAGCTAATAAATGTACTTTCACTAGAGCTTCAATTTCCACAGCCGTGCAGATTCCAATACTGGCTCTAGCTTACCTTGTTTTTGCTCAATAGCTAAGCGAAGTTTTTCCGAAGGCCGGAATACAAAGAAATCGGCATAAGCTTTAAGCAAATCAAAGTTAGGCGAATCACTTAACAGCAGTAGTTGTACATCTTGATCGAGTAAATAGCTCAAGGATATCAAATCGCCCATGTTAGTGAAATCATCGCCGCTATCAGTAATGACAAATTGGGACTTAGGAGAGACTGCATTAAGCGCATTTTTATTGACAACTCTGGCAATTTCTGCATTATAATAGCTTAAATCTTTGTTCCACCAAGTATCAGAAAAAGCGCTAACTGTACAAGAGACTATACTAGCCGTGAACACGGCAGCCAAAACAACTCGCCAGAGTCGTTGTGAAGTTTGAATTTTAGTTGCCAATAAGTAAGCAACTGCTAGCTGGATTCCCGGAAAACAGGATACTAGGTAGCGGCTGACAGCAGACCGCTTGCCACCTAATATTATATCTGGCAGGGCAAGTATAAGAAAAGGGGCAAAAACTGAGGTGAGAATAAATAGGTTAGTTGAACGGTTAGTGTAACGGTATATTTGGTAAATCGCCCCAAGAATTAGGAGGAGAAATGGCAGCCTTAGTAGATAAGTCCAGACACTATCAAAGCCAAAGTCTAGGTCTACAAATATGGCTGTAAAACTGAGGAGCCAAAGTTTTATAAGATAAAGGAAGCCTGGGGATACTTGAGTCCAACCCGTTGTATCTGATGCGCGTTGAAAATTAGTTATGAGTACGAATAACCAAGGGATATAAAGAATAATTGCGGCTATTACTGCTAATGAAAATTGATAAATATAAGAGTTTTTACTTAAATTGAATACACCCCTTCCTAATCCTCCCCTTGGTAAGGGGATGGTTCCTGATAGACCAGGTGAGGTTTCATAATCAATCGAGCTGAAATCTCTTGTATTTAAATCGCCTTGGCTTGGGAAATTATTAATAAATAATCGACGACAAATAAGGAACGATCCTTGTCCTATTAGTGTGAGAGCAAAGAAAGGATGGGTATATAAACCGAGGGAGATCGAGAGTGCATAAAAGCCCCAATTTTTCCAACTCTGTAAGCGCATTACTCTTAGAAGCAACCAACTACTACCAATAACTGTTACTGTCAGCAAGCTGTACTGTCTTGCCGTCTGAGCATATAAGATATCAAAAGGAGATAAAGCTATAAAAGCTGTTGCCAATAACGCCACCAAATGTGAGGAAAAAAGTTCCCAAGCCAAGGCGTACATTAGGGGAAATGCTAGTAAACTTAATAATGCTGCTAAGGTGCGAGATGCTGTTAAAGAACTGCCAAAATGTTGCATCCAGAAACGAGCTAGGAGAAAGTATAATGGGGGATGTTGCGGATCTTCAGTTACCAATGAGTGAATTGTATCGGTGGCTGTAGTTTCTGGTTTCAATCTTTGATATTTTTGCAATTCAGAGGCGGCGATAATGCGATTTTGAAATAAGCTATTATCAATTTCTTGACGGGTGAATCCAGCCGCTCGCATTGATGTATAAACTTCATCATGCCAGTATAATTTATGGTCGATTTTAAAGAAGCGAAATCCTATACCTAAAAGGATGATGATTACTAATAAAATAATTGCTAACTGAAGATTAATTTTGCTAATAGATCGATCGGATGTAGATGCCATGCTTAAATCTAGTAGTCGGTGAGTAGATGATATTGTAACAGCGATAGCTGGTCTCGGAATGATATAATTCAAACCTCAAACAAAATTGCGTTGAAAAGTTCTACAAGTTTCAAATCAGAAAATACTGGCAATTTTCATCTGCTGACTAGAAAATTCAGGATATAAATGTTTCAATCGGCACAGATGTTTTACAATCAAGAGGACTTACGCACCCAACCAAAGAAACCGGGTTTTTTGACGAAAATACTTAGTTTTTACTCACAGATTCTCTCAAAAACCCGGTTTCTGGGATTCTATGCGTAAGTCCTATATCAGTATCAATTTAGATCGAGCACATCAAAAAGTTGACTAGCAACTTTTTGATTTCTTGAAATTGTGCTGTTAATTCCCTAGCATTTGCAACTTGTATAAACTCGCATACAGTCCATCTTGCTCTAACAATTCATCATGGTTTCCAGACTCTACTAATTGTCCTCGCTTCAGGACTAAAATTCTGTCAACATTGCGAATTGTTGATAGCCTGTGAGCAATAATGATAGCTGTCCTACCGACAAGCATCCGATCTAATGCCTCCTGAATTAAAGCTTCTGTCCCGACATCTAAGCTAGCTGTTGCTTCATCTAGTACCAAAATTTCAGGGTCGCGAATTGCCGCACGCGCGAAAGCTAATAACTGCTTTTGTCCGCCGGAAAGATTAGTTCCGCGCTCCCGCAATTGAGTGTTATAACCTTGAGGTAACTGTTCAATTAAACTAGCTACATTCGTCTTTTCTGCTGCTGCTTGGATTTCCTCAATTGAGTAAGTTTCACCAAGGCTAATATTGCTTTTGACATCGCCAGCAAAGAGAAAACCGTCTTGCAAAATCACGCCTATGTGCCGCCTTAGTTCTGCTTGAGGTAACTCTCGAATATCTATACCATCAACAAGAATACGGCCGCTAGTGGGTTCGTAAAGACGACAGAGGAGGCGGATAATCGAACTTTTACCAGCGCCAGTCGGGCCAACTAAAGCTACTTTTTCACCGGGACGAATGGTAAAATCTAAATCTTTGAGTACGTATTCATCTTGTTTGTAAGCAAACCAGACGCGATCGAAACTAATTTCACCACTTTTAGAATTAGTAATTGATAATTGCTGATTATCTTTTTCTTTCCTGACGGGATCGCGAATCTCTACAGGTTCATTAAGAATGTCATTGATGCGTTCAACTGCGGTAAATCCTGCTTGTAGGGAGGTGAACTTTTCTGCAAATTGCCGTAAGGGATCGAAGAGGCGCTGAGCAAACAGAATAAAGGCAGAAAGTGTGCCAAAATAAAGATTACCTTCTAAAACACTTTGACCGCCCATCCACAAAACGGCTGCGATCGCGACTAATGCAATCCACTCTAATGTAGCAGATACAGCCGAATCGTAAAAGATGGTTTTATCAACTGCATCGATATAGCGACGGTTGGTAGTGCGAAATAATTCGGAGTTGAACTGTTCGCGGCGAAATAATTGGACTACGCCAATACCACTTAGGTTTTCTTGGAGTTGTGAGTTAAGACCTGAAAGTTCTTCCCTAGCTTTATAGTTTTCTTCGCGATATCGCTGCTGAAAATAAATAATCAGTGCGGTGACTGGTATCATCATCAGCACGAGCATTAAAGCTAGTTGCCACTGTAAGGTAAACATGGCGATGGCAATCACTACAATTGAAAATAAATCGCTGACAATTCCAATTGCACCTGTTGAAAATACATCTCCCAAAGCTTCTACATCGCTGGTGAGGCGGGTAATTAATTTACCTACAGGAGTGCGGTCAAAAAATCGCACTGCTAAAGAAAGTACGTGGTCAAATAAATCATTGCGAATATCTGTGGTGATTTGCTGACCTAATTTAGTGACTAGGTAGCCTTGAAGTGATTGCAAACCTAGACGCAAGGCTATTGTTAATAGCAATAGTACACCTAGAAAATTCAACCCTTGGGATAAAGGCATTCCTTGCAAAAATTTATAGGTAGGTTCTGACCGAATTAGCGAAATTGCCTGCCCGATAACGATGGGTTGAATTGCTCCCGATACTGACAGGGGTACTAATAAGAAAATAGAGACTGCCAGCAACCGTTTGCTACGAAGGGCATAAGGTATTAGCCGCTGGAATAATCGCCAGTCTGTTTCACGGGGCGAGTGTTTTTTTGAGGTGTCTTTCAGGGGTGATAAGCTGGTCATTTAAAATCTATGCAGTAGTTTGGCAAAAAAGCACGCTTTTCTAATGTAGAGCTGGAGGTTATATTGCGCTCCTTGAAGAAATAGAGATTTATATTGTATCTCAAAATTGTGATATCGTGCAGAGTTTATCCGTTTAGTTGAAAGTTACAATCAGGACTTATACGCGCTCGCAGTACGGCTGCCATCTTGGCAGTAGAGTCAACGCCAAGATGGTGGCGTTACGGATAGTTTTGCGTAAGTCCTAACAATACCTTGGTAAGAGCATCAAAATAAGTTTTGAGGGTGGGCAATGCCCACCCTGCTAAGTTTATACTGGGGTAAGAATTTGAGCTCTCAGTTTTTTAATCAACTCATCAAAATCTCCCACATTCAACCGATAACTCAAAGGATGAGCAATTAAATAAGCTGTACTTTCAAACAAAACTTCAATCTCAATTAAGCCATTTTCCCGCAGAGTGCGGCCTGTGGAAACTAAATCAACAATTGCCTCGGACATCCCCGTAATTGGCCCTAATTCAACGGAACCATAAAGGGGTACAATTTCGACAGGCATATTCAAATTGTGAAAATGTTCTCTAGCACAGTAGACAAATTTAGAAGCAACTCGACCGTGAGGTGGTAATTCCACAGTCCGCCGATAAGGACTAGATTCTTTCACTGCTACTGATAGGCGACATTGACCAAATTTTAAATCAATTAAGTTAGCAACTTTTGGTTTTTTCTCCCGCAAAACATCATAGCCGACAATCCCAACTTGAGCTTGACCGTATTCTACATAAACGGGTACATCTTGAGCTCTTACCAGTAAAGCTTTAGCTGTATTGGTGGGGTCAGAAATTTGAAGTTGGCGATTAGATGAATCTAGAAAAGCACTGAAGTCTAATCCCACAGATTGTAACAGCCGAATGCTGTCAACTAATAAAGCGCCTTTAGGAAGTGCAAAGGTAAGCATAGGAATTTGTGATGGCAAGTAAGTCAATTTTGGATCGGCGCGATGCCTACGGCTGGCTACGCCTACGCAGCTTAGCGTCAGCAGCTTTTACCGAAACTACAATAACATAGAAGAAGGGACTAGGGGCTAGGGACTAGGGACTAGGGAAAGAGGGGGAGAGGGGGAGATGGGGAGATAGGGAGGATGGGGGAGATGGGGAGGATGGGGAGGATGGGTAATTAGCAATTAGCAATTAGCCATTAGCAATTAGCAATTAGCCATTACCAATTACCAATTACCAATTACAATTAAAAATCTGCATGAAAATTCTATTAGTTGATGATGAAATTGAGCTGACAGACCCTCTAAGTCGAGTGCTAACTCGCGAAGGTTATGAGGTTGATGTGGCTGATAATGGAGCAACAGGAAGTGAGTTTGCTACCCAAGGAAACTACGATTTACTGATTCTAGATTGGATGTTACCAGGAAAAACGGGATTGGCAATTTGTCAAAAATTGCGATCGGAAGGTCGGGCTACACCTGTGTTATTTCTGACTGCAAAAGATACTCTAGACGATCGCGTTCAGGGACTTGATGCAGGTGCTGATGACTATTTGGTGAAACCATTTGAATTGCGGGAGTTGTTGGCAAGAGTTAGAGCTTTGTTGCGGCGACCTTCGATTTTAGAAACAGGTTCGTCGAACTTTTCTGGAGATAGCAACCGTTTGCAGGTTGCCGATTTAGAACTAGATTTTGAAAATCAGTTAGCTTATCGCCGAGGGAGAACAATTGATTTATCAGAAAAAGAATGCCAGCTTTTAGAATATTTGATGCGCCATCCCGGTCAACTATTGACTCACGAACAAATTCACCAATATTTATGGCCAGATGGGGAAAAACCGAGTAGCAATGTATTGGCAGCTCAAATTCGTTTATTGCGTCGAAAGATTGAAGCCGCAGGCGATTTGCCCCTGATTCATACTGTGTATGGTAAGGGATATCGATTAGGAGAAGGAAGCTAGTCTGTTCACGGGACTTACTCACATAGGACTTACGTTCATGGCTCCAGAAACCGGGTTTTTGAGAGAATCTGTGAGTCTAGGCGAAGTATTTTCGTCAAAAAACCCGGTTTCTTTCCGGGCGGCGTTACGTAAATGGTCAAATTTATTAAGTTAATTTTTACTTACTTACTAAGGTGATGATTGTGACTTCTGGGGGACAAAATAACCTTCCCGGTAAATATGTTCCTAAACCACGATTAACATAAAGTAAGTTGCTGCCTACTTGATGCAATCCACTGGCCCATTCCCAATGATTAACTACTCGCTCGCCCATTGAAAAATAAGAGATTCTATGCTTCACTGATTTAGGAATCATACGACTAATTGAGTCTATCCAGATTGATACAGGCCCCAATCCGGGAATGACGATTTGACCGCCGTGAGTATGACCGGATAGTTGCAAATCTATGCGCCACTTTTGCAATTTTTCAGCACTATCGGGATTGTGGGATAAGACAATGCGAGGGATATCTGGATTTATTGATGCCATTGTATCGTCTGGTAGGAAATTCCGATCCCACAAATCCGCTAAACCAACTAATGCTAATTCTGAGCCTAAAGGATAGACTGTTTCATTATATAATACTTGAATTCGGATGTTAGTTAAAGCGTTAGTAACTTCTGTTTTTGCCCCTTGGTAAAAGTAGTCATGGTTGCCAAGTATGGCATAAATTCCGGCGCTACTTTGTAGGTTTTTAAGTTGTTGGACGAGGCCGTGAATGGGTTGGGGTTCATCCGTGATGTAGTCGCCTGTTAAGAGGATTAGGTCTGGTTCTGCTTGGTTAGTGGCGGCGATCGCTTGTTGCAGTAAGCGATCGGATAGTCGTCGGCCGTCGTAGTGGAAGTCTGTAAGCTGTACGAGTTTGGTTCCTGCGAGTTTTGCTGGGAGGTTGGCGATCGCTATGGTTAAGCGTTCGACTCGCAGTTTGCCTGTTAATAACCTGTGCATGAATGTGAGGTTTTTTGACGGGGCCGACTATAGCTTAGCAAACGGGCGGAGAGATGCGCGATCGCTTCTCACTTATCCTGCAACCAATTTGTTAAATCAGCCGCGCTAGAAAAGTCTAATAATGCCTCACCCAAATCCTCTAATTGATCGATAGATAATCTCTGAATTTGTTCTTGTATTTCTAAATCAAGAGTACCAATTCGACGGGTAAGTAGACGTATGATTAGCGATAATTCTCCCTGTTGTATTCCTCGTTGAATCCCTCGCTCAATTCCCTGTTCAATCCCTAGCTGAATTCCCTCTTCCATCCAACTGGTGACAATTTCCATAACTCCCTCCTGTTGCCTTAATTCAAGTTTAGCAAATTCAGTATCAAACTCCTCTTTCTCCTCTGGACTTAACTTGAGGTAAGTATCAATAAATCCAGAAATTAACTGTACTTGTGCTGGATTCAGCCCTAAACTCGATAGTAAGCGCAAAGATGCTAGTTTAACAGTCGGACGTTCCCGATCTAACTTCTGCATTTTAGCCATCAATGCACTTGCTACGGGATTGCGCTGATTCTCAAAATCTCGCCACTGAAGGCGGTTAAGCTGAATGGCGCGATAGTTAAATTCTAATACAATAAAACCGGGAAATTCAACACGATGAAAATTTGGTGCTGCTAGTTTAGGCTCATCGTAGGAATAAATGACGACGGGATATACTGGCACACCATGTTTCTCGTACAGACGGGCAAAGTAGCGAAACATTCGTTTGCCAAACTCTGCTTCAGAACGTGCTTGGTGTTCAAGATGAATGATAAAGTAGGATTCCTGACCTCTAAATTGGGCTTTCACTACTAAATCAGCTTGATATTTCTCCCCAGAGGTGACATCGGTAAATATTTCGGGATTTAGAAACTCCAAGGACTCAGGTTCTAATTCTGCCGAAACATCTGGCAAAAACAGATCCACAAATTCTCTAAAGAAGGTGGAGAGGAGTTCTTTAAATAAACGGTCGTGGTCGATCATAAAATTATGATAACATATCTGGGTGGTAAAATTGTGATGAGATGCGATCGGATCTCACTTATGTTAAAGATAATAAAAAATTCCCCCTTCAAAATAGCAGGGGGTTAGAACGAGCGCAACGACTTAACTCTGTTCAACTGGCGTAGTTTTACTTACTGTCTGACCATCCTCAGAAGATGGGAAAAATTTCTGAGTTACCCCATAAGTTACAATGTGTGATAGCAATCCCATTGGGCCAGCAAACAAAGATAAAGCTAGGGAATGGATAGTCCAAACTCCTGTTCTTTGTCCTTCCCAATAAATCCACCGACCAACAAACAAATCCATCACTAAAAAATGTATCCAGCCCGTTGCTGTAGCTTTTTCATCGGCAAAAAATCGGGCAATATCTGCTAGTTTGGGATTCGAGAGAGCCGCCGCGTTTTCAGGAGTAATAGAACTGATGAACAGATATATATACAGAGCCGCTAACACCACAAATGGGATGAAGGAATTCATAACTTTGCGGGTAATTCCCCAGTTAGGCAATAAAATCATTAATGCCCAGAAGGGTAATACAAAGATGTTCGCGGCGTTGAAAATTTGCTCTGCTGTCATAGCTAGTTGTTGACTCCTGCGAGGAATATAATATTACTAGAGCTGTTAAAAATACTTTACCATGAATGAGCAAGATTTTACAGATTGGTGTTTGAATAAAGGAAATCTTTCCGCAGGGGCTAGATATACTGTGGATTTACTTTTGCAAGTAAGTGAAGTTTCTGACTGCAAGCAAGCTGGGGAATTTTTGGCAAATCTTACAGAACTTAATCTTAAACGTAGTCAAGTTAATGATATTAGCCCTCTTTCCTCTTTGACTAAGCTTACTAAGCTGAATCTGGGTAGTAATTCCATATCAGATATTAGTCCTCTCCAATCTCTGAGTAACCTGACAACACTAATTCTAGATGTCAATCAAATATCAGATATTAGTCATCTGGAATCTCTTACAAATCTTACTGAACTTGTCATTGATACTAATCAAATATCCGATATTAGCCCTCTGACTAAGTTAACTAAGTTAACTACACTTATTCTTTTTGATAATCAAATATCAGATATCAGCCCTCTGGAATCTCTCACAAATTTAACTACTCTCATTCTCTATAATAATCAAATTAATGATATTAGTTCGCTTGCAGGATTAACAAATTTAACTACTCTCTATCTTTATGAAAACCAAATCTCAGATATTAACCCTATTGCCAACCTGAAAAAACTTAAGAATCTACTAATTTTTAGCAATAAAATATCAGACTTGAAGCCGTTGGCATTTCTAACCAATCTTACTAAGCTGGTACTCTTTAATAATCAAATTTTAGATATAGATTCCCTATCTTCTCTGATTAATTTAACTGAGCTTAATCTGGGGAATAATCAAGTATCAGATGTTGGCGCACTTCAATCTTTAACTAATCTTTCTGAGCTTTACCTCTTCAATAATATGATTGATAATATTGCTCCTTTGCAATCTCTAACAAATTTAAGTTGGCTGGATCTATTCAATAACCAAATATCAGATGTAGATCCTCTTCAATCTCTTAGTAATCTGTCTTTTCTCGATCTGCGCCGCAATCCGATCGCGAACAAAGTTTGCCCTGTGAATCCAGCTACTATCTGCCGATTTTAGCTATTTTATTACTTACAAAAATTGCGCTGTCTGGCCCGGCGATAGCAATGTGTTAGCACATATAATACCAGAGGCGGCAACAGCAGGAACGCCAATTCCCGGCATAGTGCTATCACCGACGCAGTATAAACCGCTGATGGGGGTGTGGGGCCCTGGAAATGTGCCTTTACCGGCGGCGATCGCGGGCCCGTAAGTTCCTTGATAGCGCCGCAAGAAACGGGCGTGAGTTAGGGGCGTGCCAATCATTTCTAGGACTATGCGCGATCGCACATCTGGTATAATTTTTTCTAAGGCTTGGAATAGAGACTGCGATCGCTCACATTTTCTCTGTTGATAAAATTCGTCCCGTTTCCAGTCTGCAAAGGGTTCCAGGGTGTAAGCGTGAATGGCATGATGTCCAGGCGGGGCCAGGTTTGCATCCCAAACTGAAGGAATTGAGATCATGCAAGTGTTCCCAGGTGCGGCGATATCCACGTCGCGATCGCGGACAACTACGTGATGGCCCGTCAAACCCTCCAACCCATCTGCCCGAATGCCCAGATGCAGGTGCATGAAACTGTCTACAGCGGGCGTTGCTAGGGCCTTCTGGCGGTAAGAAGCGGGCAAATCTGGCGATCGCAACAATTTAGTGCAAGTATCCCAAATCGTCGCATTCGAGATGACAATCGGTGCTTTGAGGATTTCACCGCCGCGCAATCGGACTCCCGTAACTTTGCCCGATTCTACCAAAATTTGCTCTACGTGAGCGTTTAAGCGCAATTTTCCGCCCCAACGGGTTAAACCTCTGACCAAAGCATCAACGATCGCAGCACTCCCACCGATGGGATACTCTATTATAGACCGCGATCGCTCCCCAAACATAAAAGCTATCTCTGGCGCGATCGTCCCCTCCGCCTTCAAACCCGATAGCAGAAAGCATTCTACATCAATTAACCGCCGCACCCAAGGATCGCGCACCTCCCGATCCGCCAACTGTCCAACGGAATTGCCGATCGCACCTATAACTGGCAATAACTTCAATAAAGACGGCCAATATCGGGTCAATAACAGGGGAATTAATTGCCAATCGGCCCGCAGCGCGATCGCTGGAATCCCTTCTAAAGCGTCGTAAATAGTTAACAAACTTTGTTGAAATTGCTCTAATTCCCTCGCGCCTTCAGGTGTAAACTCAGCCACAGCTTGTAAATAGCGATCGCTATTCCCATAAACTGGCAAACTTCCCTCTGGAAAATGATAATATCCCAGCGGATCGTAGGCGATCGCATCCACAGATTCTCCCAAAATATCCAACACTTGGCGCAAAGGATTGCGCGAATTGCGATCGGTCAAACCGCAGTAAAACGAAGGGCCAGAATCAAAGTGAAAACCTTGACGCGAGAAACTATGGGCCGCGCCACCAGCAATTGTATGACTTTCGCAGGCGATCGCGCGTTTCCCGCACCTCGCCAGCATCGCCGCAGCGACTAATCCACCAATACCACTACCAATCGCGATCGCATCAAAATCTTCCATCAATCAAAACCTTTGAGATTTAATATCTAAGTAAATCCACCTAAGAGGACTAATGAATTTGATAGTTTTCTTCAGTCCTCTTCAGAGGACTTAAGCTTTGAGACAGGGGTTAAAACCCCTGTCTGACTGAGAATTTGACGTTAAGTTGACACCAATCCCCTCTTCCTTCTTCCTTCTTCCTTCTTCCCTCTTCCTTCTTCCTTCTTCCTTCTCCTTACCACTTACACAGCCAGTGTAACAATTAAGGGGTGACACGCAGAATTGTCCTCCGTACCCCTGCATTTAAGCCTCCATGTACCTCTACTCCCTTGTTACCGAGGAAAACCTGCTATAATCTTATAATTTAGTGCCTATTCTTACCCGTGCATTTTCCCAGGAGGCAACCATGAACGCTTTATCTATTTTAGATGAAGTTGTTAGCATACTCGAAAATGATGTTAACGCCCAGCGCATCAAAAGATTAATACTGTTTGCCTGCAAAGAGATCTGGGAAAACGATTCAAGCGTCCTCGAACGTACCGATCTGCGTGAAATCATCCGCAACTTATGTATCAAATATAGTCAAGTAGAAGATATTGAAGCTGTCTTAAATAGTATTGTTTCCAAAGTCAACAAAAAGACAGAATATGCTTTAATCGCGACTACAATTATTACTCAAATCACCAGACTATACACAGAAGAAGACACAGAAGTTGAAACCACCCTATCCAACTCTTTCGCCTTTCAAGTCCCCACATATTTTGTAGAGCCTTTAAATTCTCCCCAGCCAACAGAAACAGAAGAAGAACAACTCGATAATCCCGGCTATCTATTTGATGTCCGGCAGAAAATTCTACAACAGACAAACCCTCTTCGCGCTAAAATTCTAATTTTTTCTACACTTTACCATGAATTTAGCTTCAGCGAGCGAGATTGGTCGCTGTTGAAAACACAAGAACTAGACCACTTATTGCGCCAACTCCTTAATGCTTGTCCCACCCTTACAGAACTCGAATCTCAATTATATAGAACCGCCAACAAACTCGATAATTCTGATGAAAATGCCCAAGCTGCCAGCGTCATTATCCAAGCTATGACAAATTGTTATCTACAGGAAAAACAAGAACCAGATCCAGATGAAAGTATTAACGATCGAGGATATGAAGATACCCACTTAATGAATAACATTTTTCAAGAAACCACACTGACTAACGATGTCGGTTATTTCGAGGACGGCGAGATTACAATGATGGGTCAAGCTGCTGCGGGCAATTTTTATTATAATCCCCAAGCAAGTCAACTATGGCCAGCCCATACAATCTTTTCTCCGGGAGACGATACCCAAACAAGCGACCCCGATGCCACTTGTGAATTAAGCCCACCGCCCCTAACAACCTATCACGTTTCGGAACCAGTAGAAACTGATGAAGATTCCCATCACAGTGCAGCGGCGGCGCTCAATATTACCGACTCCATCAAACAAAAATTGGAGGTAGAAGAAGAGATTAAAGCATTAGTTACTGAAAGTAGTAATATCATAATGACTACAGTAGAAAGGACACTTAGTGAGTTAGAAGTTGCCTTAGACAGACAAGTTGCCCACCAAAATACAGAGGAACAATTAGTTCAAAAATATAAAGCCCTTAGAGATTTTATTGGCAATGTTGAGGGATTCACTTCTAAATTAATGCAAATTTTGAGTCAATTAGAGTCAGCCGAAAGACAGCGCCTCAATCTTCATACCCCTCATCCTAATTCTTCTGAAAAAGAGCCGCAAAACTCGAATCATGGTAAGATAAATCAGCAAAGACTTGTGGAACTAGCAAGGCAGGGCAACCCCAAGGCGATCGCAGTTTTGCTGAATCAATTTTTACAGCCGAAAGGCATTAATGCTATGGCGATTTTAAGAGAAGGTTGCTTTCACATAGTCCTCGAATCTGCCCAAGTACCAAATAAAGAAGTAACAGCCAAATTTGTACAGAATAAGCTGGCAAGTTTGAAATCAAAATCTATCACTCATGTCAAGGTTCATGGCCGCCAATCAGGGAACAAGTCCGTCGCTTGGACTCAAGAAGTTCTTAATCCCAGCAATTGAAAAAACTAGCTTTTTTGCCCAAAAATAATCAAGCACTACTTATGAATCCTGGCGAACTTTTGAGGAGATATACAGCAGGAGAATTAGATTTCAAAGGTATAAATCTCAGGGGCGTACACCTGAGCGGTGCAGACTTAATTGGCGTTAATTTAAGCGGTGCAGACCTTCATGGTGCCAACCTAATGATGGCATACTTGAGCCGAATTAATTTTCAGCGTGCAAATTTAATTAACGCCAAGCTTTGTGGTGCTAATTTAAATCAGGCAAATTTGAGCAACGCCAATCTTGCTGATGCCGATTTACACGGTGCTAGTTTACAAGGCGCAGACTTTCGCAAAGCTAACATATCTTTGGCAATTTTGCTCGATGCAAACTTGACTGATGCTGATATGCGAGGAGTCAATTTACAAGGTGCAGACTTACGCGGTGCGTGTTTGCGAGGGGCAAATTTACGATACGAAAGGCGAGTTTTTGAGGCTGTAAATTTGCGAGGTGCAAATCTACGAGATGCAGATTTACGAGGTGTAAATCTAACTAATGCCGATTTGAGTAAAGCCGATCTTACTGGTGCTAACCTCAGTGAAACTGTACTCCGCGAGGCAAATTTAAGTCAAGTAAATCTCAGTAAAGCAGTCCTAGAAGGTGCATTTCTAACTGAAGCTAATTTAACTCAAGCAAATCTCTCTCGCGCCATCATGACTAATGCCAAAATGGAGAGAGCAGTATTAATAGATGCAGAAATGGCTGGTGTAAAATTACACGGTGCATTCCTACCTGATGCTAAACTTCATAAAGCTAATTTGAGTGAGGCTGACCTCAGTAGAACTAACTTAATAAGGGCCGATCTCAGTAGAGCTAATTTGAGTCAGGCTAATTTGAATGAGGCTGATTTAACTGATGCTTATTTGGCGAAGATAGACTTGCGCGATGCGATATTGAATCGTGCAAATCTTACGAGGGCAGATTTAAGCACTGCTAATTTAATGGGCGTACAGTTGCGCGGTGCAACAATGCCTAATGGGGAGATTCACGATTAATGCAAGGAAGAAGGAAGAAAGAAGAGGGAATTCAGTTTATTTTAGGTGCAGCGTATATTATACTATCGAGTAAAATCATTATCCTAAAGCATCCTAACGTTCAGACATCGTTTGTTCAT
>NZ_CACA01000308.1:0-29837 GCF_000180455.1 Kamptonema sp. PCC 6506 | reverse complement strand
ATCAGTCATACCTCATCTACCTGAAAAACGCTATATCACTATCAGAGGTATTCTGAGTCCTGTTCCTTTTTCTTCTTGCTTCTACTATAGCTTTCCACTTAGTGCCATGACATTACTAACGAACGATCCAATGGAAATCCTCAAGCGAAAAGCCATAATCTTCATCTTGGTATTTATGGTTTTAGGAGGAATACTAATTACATTTCTACATTTACTTGAAGGCACAACCCATACAATTTCGTTAGTAATTCCTCCTCTTACATCAATTACCTGCTTGAACCTTCTGATCTATCTCATTAAGTATCCCCAGCAAATTTACCGAGTCATAAATCTTCTTTTAGCGTGGAGTAGCTTTATCATCATTTTTCCAGAATATTCTTTTGTGATTGAGGCATGGTTAGACAAGGAAAAACGGTTGATTGATACTTTACCACCGATTTCGTCAGGACTTTTTTTGCTCACAACCAGCATGATTATTTTCTTGCGTCCTCGTCGATTGGTTCGGCTGACAATCCTACTTTGGTTTATTATAGCCGCTCCAGTGGTTGTTTACTTAATATTTCATATCCCAGAATTAGAAACACCTAGAGGCATAGATTTAATCGTTACACTTGTCCCTGCTATGGCTATTAATCTATGCTTCATTCGATTTTATTCGCAACTACAAGATGCGAACAATAAACTTTATCTTGAGCGCTTTCATCTTATGGAAATTTCCGAAAAAGATGCTCTCACCAGTGTATTTAACCGAGGTGCGGGAGAAAGGATACTCCAAGACTTAATAAATCAATCAGAGGAGCAGATCGGCATTATTTTGTGCGATATAGATCGCTTCAAACAAATCAATGATAATTATGGTCATTTAATGGGCGATCGCGTTCTACAAGTAATAGCTCAATCCTGTCAGAATCGGTTAAGAGAGAAAGATATTTTGATTCGTTGGGGTGGCGAAGAATTTTTAATTGTGGTGACAGGAGATGATGAAAAGGAATTAAAACAAATGGCGGAACATTTGAGATTGGCGATCGCCGATCGACAAATACCGGAAGTGGGCAAAGTCACTGCTTCATTTGGAGTTGCCTTGCGTCAACCGGACGAGGATATAGTTGAGCTATTTGCCAGAGCCGATCGAGCATTATATCGGGCTAAAGGGTACGGGCGGAATCAAGTAATCGCAGCCTAGTAAGTTGTTTAGTATTTTCGGGACTTTCGCATTCAACTAAATAAGCTGGGTTTTTTACCGAATTTCTAGGCTGCACGAAATATTTTCCTAAAAAACCCGGTTTCTTTGCCTTCATGCGAAAGTCATATAATATATAAATTGAGGCTCATTGGGAGGAAAATATCAAATGATTGTACCAGTTCAACCTCTAAATAAACCAGATATTGTTTACCCAGATAGTGACGGACAATTAATGGCAGATAATACTAAGCAGTTCCACTTAATTATCAAAATTCAGGGTGGTTTAGATGCCTTATTCAAGGATGCTGAAAATGTTTTTGTTGCCGGGGATTTGCTGTGGTATCCTGTCGAAGGAGATAATAAAATCCGCCAAGCACCTGATGTGATGGTAGTTTTTGGTAGGCCAAAAGGCGATCGAGGTTCTTATAGACAGTGGGAAGAAGATAATATTGCTCCGCAAGTTGTGTTTGAGATTATTTCCCCTGGTAATAGAATGGGAGAAATGTTCAAGAAATTGAAGTTTTATGAGCGTTATGGAGTGGAAGAATACTATCTCTACAACCCTGAGAATAATGATTTAACAGGGTGGTTGCGTTCAGATAATGAACTTAACGAGATTGAGCCAATGGGGGGATGGGTGAGTCCGCGTTTAGGTGTAAGGTTTGAGATTTCATCGGGAGAGTTGGAAATTTATCGACCGGATGGAGAGAAGTTTTTGTCTTATGTGGAGTTGGAAAGGCAGCGAGAATCGGCACAGCAACGTGCTGAAAAATTGGCGGCAAAATTGCGGGAAATGGGTATAAATCCTGATGAGGTTTGAATAGGTGATAGCGGCTAACTATTCTATTTTTTCATTCTTAAGATTTAGAGTCGGAGTTGTCGCATACTCTTTCTCTAAATCAATAAGTTTCTCTTTCCGAAAACTTCCCCAGCGATATCCTCCGACTCCCCCAACTTTGGGCACAACTCGATGACAAGGAATAACTAATGCAACTGGATTTGTCGCACAAGCGCGTGCCACAGCGCGGACAGAATTTGGCTGTCCAATAGCATCAGCAACGTCACTATAAGTAACAGTTCTACCAGCAGGAATTGCCTGTAAAGCATTCCAAACTTGCAATTGAAATGCTGTAGCTTTCACGTCGCAGGGAAGATTCGGTAGAGGTAAATTACCGCTAAGATAATCTATTAAAGATTGCATCCATTGACACAATTCTGAATCGGCTTTTTCCAGAGAAGCATTGCTGAATTCTCGTTGCAATTCGCTTTCAAGTTCTGCTGCATCATTTCCGAGGCGAATGTTGCAAATTCCGCGCTTAGTTGCAGCTACAATTACAAAACCGAGAGGAGAATTAGCGATCGCATAACGTATTTGTTCGCCGAAACCGAGACGTTTATAAGTATTAGGAGTCATGCCGAGTTGTTTTGGTGCTTTTTCATATAATCTGCTGCTAGAACCGTAGCCGACTTCGTAGAGGGTGGGTGCGATTTCTTCTCCCTCTCTGAGATGTTCTTTTAAACGTTTAATTCGCAGGGAATCGGCATATTGAAAAGGGGAAACTCCGACTATTTGTTTGAATATTCGCTGTAGGTGAGTGGGACTCATAGCGACGCGATCGCCTATTTCTGATAAGGTGGGTATGCGATCGCACTCTCCCTCGATATAACGACAGGCTGCAATTACCTTGTCTCTGGCGGGATTGTCAACAGTCGCATTTTGTGGCTGACAGCGCTTGCAGGGACGAAAACCTTGAATTTCTGCGGCTTCAGGTGAGTTAAAAAAAGTAACTTGGCTGCGGTTTGGTCTGCGGCTGGGGCAGGTTGGACGGCAATAAATGTTTGTCGATCGCACGCCGTAGAATAATTTACCATCAAAGTTGGTGTCTCGGTTCAGGATTGCTTGCCAAAGGGTTTCTTCTGAAAGAGATAAAATTTGCGGTGCTGATGCGTGCATAAATATTAAAGTTTAACTACATGACTTTAGCTTAAACATATTTTTAACTAGGTTCTATCCGATTCTTGCGATCGAATTTGAAAAAGGGGATAAAATCTGATGAGGTTTGAAGATGCGGCAATCGCACTGCGTTTGAACTTCCCAATAAAAAAACGTGACTCTTCCGATCTTATCAGATAAGAGCCACGCTATTTGTCTCTAAATAAACTTCAAATTGCCACCAATAATAATCGCGATCGCATCTTGATCTAACTCTCGCTTTAAGTACAAGGCAAACTGTTTAATCATCCTTTCCCCGACTTTCATCTCTGCTTGAGTGGTTAAGGCCGCAACTAAAAAACCAGGTTCTTCTACTAACTGTCCAGTTTCCTCTAAAATCCATCCTCCTTTGATATCAGGAAAAGCCGTGAATCCTCCAAATAAAGTCGCAAATAAGAATTTTGCTTGTTTTTGGTAAAAGGAGTTATCCGCTGGCTGGTTTTTATGTCGAGTTCCCGGTATAATCACGCCATTTAGACGATTTCGATCGGGCGTTTGCTCTTCAGTTAAACTGATAATTGACTGTCGCTGAGGCTCACTTGGTAATAACCTCTTGATGCTATTATCAATGGTGAAACAGAGCGCGATCGCATACGGCATTGTTGCCCAAGTTTGCTCAAGCAACACTTTTGCCTCAATCATGCTAAAATCAGTCATAACAACTCCTCGCTCTGATAAAGAGCAAAAAAATTACATTTGAAGTCAAAAAAACTAAAGCGGTACTGGTGGCAACCAGGCGATCGCTAACAAAGTTTCTAAAGCGTCTCTAGTCTCACCTGGGGTCGCTTTTTCGCTTATATGGCTAAGATAACAGGAGTAAAAATAAATGTCAACCAAAATCACCAGATATTTATCAAAAATGTGTTAAACTATAGATAATGAGTCTAAAGCCCAAGCAGGATAAGCTTTTTATGATAGTTCACCAAATGCGAACACAGCCTTAGACTACCAATCTCAACATTAAATGGTTAGTATGACAGAAACTTTTCTCTCCCACTTCACACCGAGTCTGATGTCGGGGGATATTTTAGAACAGATGCTTGTTCAACGTCAGGAACTTGCACAGGAACTTGTCGATCGCATTCGTGAAAGTGCAACTACCCCAGTTAAGCATTACACTTTACTAATTGGGCCGCGTGGTATTGGCAAAACTCATTTAATTTCTCTCATTTATCACCGCGTTCGTCATCAGGAAAATTTGCGCGATCGCCTCTTTATTGCGTGGTTATGGGAAGATAATTGGAGCATCACTTCATTTTTAGATTTAATAATTAGCATCTTTACAGCATTAAAGCAAGATTATTTAGATAAATATCAAGAGCAACTTCAGCAGAAAGTTGAAACTCTCTATTCATCTCCAGAGACGGCTGAACAGACAGCAGTAGAATTCTTAAAAGACTTTATTGGCGATCGCACGTTACTACTGCTAGTAGAGAACTTAGACCAAATATTTGACGGGTTAGGTAATTCTGGTCAAAAGCAATTTCTCTCTTTCTTGCAAGGGTCTAATTGCTGTACGATGATCGCCACCTCACCGAGTTTATTTGATGATGTTGATAATAAAAAGGCACCTTTTTATGATTTCTTTCGCCTCCACGACTTACAGGATTTAACGGTTGAAGATGCAGCACAATTATTGATAAATGTGGCAACAATCCAGGGCAATATTGAATTAAAAGATTTCATTGCTTCACCAAACGGACAAGCTCGGATTAAAGCTGTTCATCACTTAGCAGGTGGCAACCCCCGCGTCTATGTAATTTTCTCCCAATTCCTCACCCGTGAATCCCTGGATCAATTGGTGAAACCTTTTATGCGGATGCTCGATGATTTGACACCTTATTATCAGTCACGAATGCAATTTCTTTCGCCTCAACAGCGAAAAATTGTAGAGTTTTTGTGCGATCGTCGCCATGCTGTTAGTGTTAAAGAAATTGCGGAACACTGTTTTATTACACAGGCGACAGCATCTAGTCAACTTAAAACTCTGCGGAATTTGGGATATGTTACTTCTGAAGCGATTGGCCGTGAGTCTTATTATGAATTACGGGAAGTGCTGATGCGTTTTTGCCTTGATGTTAAGAAGCAGCGGGGTGAAGGGACGATACAGTTATTTGTAGATTTTTTGCGAATTTGGTACACGCGGGAAGAGTTGGAGCAGCGATTAGAATTAGGTATTGCTGATATTAGGCATAAGATGGGGATTGATGTTGCAGAACAATTGTTGAATATAAAACCCGATAAATTGCCTTTTGAGCTAATGAAATCGTTGCCTTCTAAGGCTGCAATGGAAATAAAATATCTGCGTTATGCGTTGGAAGCAGGCGAACAAAACGATCGAGACTCTGGCATGGGGGCATACTCTCAGGAATATAAAAATTTTTATGAGAAAGAAGACTATGTTAATGCTCTCCAAATCACAGATGAATTGATAATAAAAATTAATGGTAGTGCCGACGACTGGTTTTACCGGGGTTTGGCGCTAGGAAACTTAGGGCGAAATGAAGAAGCGATCGCCTCTTATGACAAAGCTATTAAAATTAAACCTGACTACCACCAAGCTTGGTATAAGCGAGGTAATGCGTTAGGGGACTTAGGACAATTTGAAGAAGCGCTCGCCTCTTATGACAAAACCATTGAAATCAAACCTGACCACCAAGAAGCTTGGTTTAATCGGGGTTGGGCTCTGCGTAAATTAGGGCGATTTGAAAAAGCGATTACCTCTTATGACAAAGCCATTGAAATCAAACATGATGATCACGAAGCTTGGTTTTACCGGGGTTATGCGCTGGATGACTTAGGGCGATTTGAAGAAGCGATTGCCTCTTACGACAAAGCCATTGAAATCAAACATGATGATCACGAAGCTTGGTTTTACCGAGGTTATGCGCTAGGAGAGTTAGGGCGATTTGAAGAAGCGATCGCCTCTTACGACAAAGTTATTGAATTCAAACCTGATGACTACTATGCTTGGAATAACAGGGGTTGGGCCTTGCAAAACTTAGGGCAATTTGAAGAAGCGATTGCCTCTTACGACAAAGTTATTGAATTCAAACCTGACAAGCACGAAGCTTGGTATAACCGGGGTGTTGCGCTGTTTAACTTAGGGAGAAATGAAGAAGCGATCGCCTCTTATGAAAAAGTTATTGAATTCAAACCTGATGACTACTATGCTTGGAATAACAGGGGTTGGGCCTTGCAAAACTTAGGGCAATTTGAAGAAGCGATTGCCTCTTACGACAAAGTTATTGAATTCAAACCTGACAAGCACGAAGCTTGGTATAACCGGGGTGTTGCGCTGTTTAACTTAGGGAGAAATGAAGAAGCGATCGCCTCTTATGAAAAAGCCATTGAAATCAAACCCGACTTCTACGAAGCTTGGTTTACCAGGGGTATTGTACTGTTCAAATTAGGGCGATTTGAAGAAGCACTCGCCTCTTATGACAAAGCCATTGAAATCAAACCTGACGACCACGAAGCTTGGAATAACCGGGGTTGGGCGCTAGGAGAGTTAAGGCGATTTAAAGAAGCGCTCACCTCTTGTGACAAAGCCATTGAAATCAAAGCTGATTACCACTATGCTTGGAATAACCGGGGTTGGGCCCTGCGAAACTTAGGACGATTTGAAGAAGCGATCGCCTCTTACAACAAAGCCCTTGAAATCAAACCTGACCACTACGAAGCTTGGAATAACCGGGGTGTGGCGCTACAAAACTTAGGGCGATTTGAAGAAGCACTCGCCTCATTAGACAAAGCCATTGAAATCAAACCTGACGACCACTATACTTGGTGTAATCGGGGGGCAACGCTCATCAAACTAAATTGCTATGAAGAAGCATTGATATCTTTAGATAAAGCCATTGAAATTGACCCCAATTATACGAGCGCTTGGTATAATCAAATCTTGGTGCTACACAAACTAAAACGCTATGAAGAATCCGCCAAATCTTTTTATAAGGTAATTGAACTTAACCCCAATTATCTTTGGATGCGACGCTGGTTGTTTTCTACACAAGAAGGTATTGAATCCTTCCTTGAATATAGCAGTAAAAATTTAGCATCTATAGATAAAGTAATTGAAGCTAGTTCCAATTTCTTCAAGAGTATCATTCGTCTCCTTGGTTTTAAGAGTTGGGATGACAGTATCACCATCTTAAATAACTCCATTGAAAATTTGAAGCCAGGGGAAGAAGCAAATACAGACGAGGCAAAACTGATAATTTCCAAATTGTTTAACAGTAAACAAGATCGAGAAGTTTGGCGATCGCGCCTCACAACCCTAGTCAACCTTTACAAAAAACACAATGTTCTCCCTGCTTTAGGACAAGGACTTGTTAACAACATCCCGGAAATAATGTCAGAAATGATTAGCGACAAAGCAGCGCGAATCTGGCTAGAAGTCTGGCAAGAACAGACAAGCAAATTCCCCGAATTTCAAATACCCTTACGCCTACTAAAAGCCGCCGTCCGCTACCGGGAAACCAAAGGCGATCGACGGGCCTTACTCGAACTTCCCATCGAAGAACGAAAATTGCTACAATCCATATTGAATTTAGAGCAATAAATAAAACAATAGGTAACAATTATGGTTTCCCAAATCACATCACTGAGAGCAGCAATTAACGCTCTTAAGCAGCATCGAGAGAAGCTGGAACCTCAACTCGGTAAAAGCAAGTTAGAAAGACTGCTTTTTAATCTCGAAGAAATCAATTTAGACATTGAAAACTTTGCCAATGAGCTTATTAGTGCTGCAAAAAAAGAAGCAGCTTTAGAGCAGCTTACAGAAACAGTTGATTCTTTTCAATATGGCTCTATTCCTCACATATTAGGACATCTTGAGACAATAGAAGAACTATTGGAAAATAACTGTTCTACCTTTCCCATACCCGCCACTAATGCTACAATATCACTATCCTAACTAACTAACCAAATTAAAAAATAGGAAAAAAACATGACAATAGCATCCCCTACCTGGAAACCTCGCCACCTCCCAGAAAAATACAAAAAAACACCAATTTCTACCGAAGAAAAAGCAAAGCAAAAAGCAGAAAGCGAACAACGATATCAACTTGCTCATGCTATTTTTGAACGAGTCCGCCCCGAACTAATCGCAGAGCATTACAATTGGTACATTACCATTGAACCAAACAGTGGCAATTATTTTATTGAACCAGACTATATGGCGATATTCCAAAAATTGCGAAATCAAGAGATAACGGGAAAAGTAGTCACTTTTCGCCTCAATGAAACGGGGATTTGTGGTACAATATGATTGAAGACAGATTTGAAAGTGAAACTAATCAACTCAACTATTTTTTGAAATGGGCTTAATTACGTTATCTCTCCAAGAAATTGCTAGACTACCTGTGACAGAACGCCATCAACTACTAGCACCATTTATAGCTGCTACAGCCGAATATTTTTTGACCGATCCTGAACTAACCGAATTTTCTGTACTTGATGGAGAAGACTGGGAAAATAACGAGCCAAATTAATATTTTCAACTATAATTAATATTCCTATAATTTAATAACTAAATGAAAAATCCTCGCCAACTAGCATTTATCGCCCTCCGCGAAGTCCACCGACGCGGCGCATTCGCAGACGTGGCCCTCGATCGCACCCTCCGCAACTCCGAACTCAGCGAACTCGATCGCAGACTCCTCACAGAAATAGTCTATGGTAGCGTCAGAAGAATGCGATCGCTCGATTTTCTTATCGACCAACTCGCCAAAAAACCTGCCTCCCAACAACCTCCAGACCTTCGCACAATTTTACACATCGGTTTATATCAACTCCAATATCTCACCCACATCCCCCCATCCGCCGCCGTTAATACCACCGTTCAACTAACAAAAGAAAACGGATTTTCAGGCCTTAGTAGCTTTGTTAATGGCCTCTTGCGACAATATACCAGAATTACCCCCCCAACCCCCCCTTATGAAGGGGGGGCTAAGAGTATTGCTTACGAAGGAGATGCTAAGAGTATTGCTTATGGAAGGGGGGGCTAAGAGTATTGCTTATGAAGGAAATGCTAAGAGTATTTCTTATGAAGGAGATGCTAAGAGTGAGGATAAAACTAATACTACCCCCCCAAAATAAAACAACCCCCCCCCTTACCAAGGGGGGGCAGGGGGGGGTTAATTCAATCCTAAAACTACCCGAAAATCCCATCGAACGCTTAGGAATTATCCACAGTTTCCCCGACTGGCTAATACAATTCTGGCTAGAACAAATCGGCGAAACCGAAACAGAAAAGCTCTGTCAATGGTTCAATCAATCCCCCACAATTGACCTCCGAATTAATCCCCTTCGTACCACCATTGACGAAGTAGAAAATGCCTTAAAATCTCATAATATAGCAGTTAATCGCATCCCCTATTTACCCCAAGCTTTAAGATTAAATGGCAGCATCGGCGCAATTTACAACCTACCAGGATATAACGAAGGTTGGTGGACAATTCAAGACAGCAGCGCTCAATTAGTCACCCATTTACTCGACCCCCAACCAGGGGAAACTATCATTGATGCCTGCGCCGCACCCGGTGGAAAAACCACCCACATCGCCGAATTAATGCAGGATAAAGGCACAATCATAGCCTGCGACAAAACCGAAAGCCGACTCAAAAAACTAAAACAAAATGCCGAAAGACTGCAGCTTAACTCTATTGAAATTCACACAGGAGATAGCCGCAACTTTCCTAACTTGATTAACAGTGCCGATCGCGTCTTACTAGATGCCCCTTGTTCAGGATTGGGAACCCTCCACCGCCGCGCTGATGCCCGCTGGCATCACACAGAAAAAAATATCGAAGAACTCTCAATACTGCAATCACAATTATTAGCAAATGTCGCTACTTTTGTCAAGCCCGGAGGCAAATTAGTTTATGCAACCTGCACAATTCACCCCTTAGAAAACGAAAACATTATTGAATCATTTTTAACCAACAATCCTGACTGGCAAACAGAACCAATAATACTCGATTTACCCATAGAACCCACAGCCGAGGGATGGCTCAAAGTCTGGCCGCAAAGACAACAAATGGATGGTTTCTTTATAGCCACCCTAAAAAAATCATCATCGCCTTATATAGCTAGGGACTAGGGTTTAGGGGCTACGCATAGGTGTCAACTTAAGCAGAAAGCCCGCCAGGGGTTTTAACCCCTGTCGGATTCAGGGTTTGACCTTAAGTTGACACCAATGGGGGCTACGATCATCAGTTAATTATAATTCTCAACAGGTTCTTGATAAGCTGGCTCTTGATAACTCTCTGGTTCTTGATAACTACCTGGATCTTGATAAGTAGCAGAATCGTGGGAACTACCCCCAGGATTATAAGGAGAAATAGAATCGTCATCATTCTTAATCATCCCATAAACCACATTCCCAGGCTGCACGGGCTTCGCCTTAATACTCCCCTTTCTCCCCTCCAATTCCGGCAACTTCGGAAACTCCTCAATAGGCATTCCCTTCACCACCTGAGACATAAATTCCCGCCAATTATAAGCGGCTGTACTACTAGCCCCATAAGTCGGATAATTATCATCATTTCCCAGCCAAATACCCGTCACTACCTGGGGGATAAAACCAATAAACCACAGATCGCGAGCCTGTTCAGAAGTACCAGTTTTGCCAGCAACATTCCGATCCGACAAAGCCGCAGGCCCTCCCGTACCGCTTTGCACCACTCCCTGCAACATCCAAGCAATAATTGCAGCACTATTTTTATCGACAACTCGCTTAGGTTTAAAATCAGCATTGTAAATTACATCTCCTCGCTGATTAATCACCCGGCGAATCCCGTGAGCCTCGATATAATTCCCTTGCGCTGCTAGAGTGCCGTAAGCATTAGTTAACTCCAGCAAATTCACCTCCGAAGCGCCTAAAGCCAGCGAATAAGTGGGATTGAGTTTCGACTTAATCCCCATATCATGAGCTAACTTAATCGTCGGATCGAACCCAACATCAACTAACACTTTCACCGCTACCACATTCACAGAACTTGCTAGCGCGTCAGCCATCGATCGCCAACCGCTAAACCTTTTACCATAATTATTTGGTTGATACCCATCAAAAATCACCGGGCCATCTTCATAGCTGTCATAAGGCGAAAAACCAGCCGCGATCGCAGCCGTATAAACCAACCCCTTAAAAGTAGATCCGGGCTGCCGTAAAGCTTGCGTAGCACGGTTAAACTCACTTTTTTGAAAATTCGCACCCCCCACCATCGCCTTCACTTCCCCAGTGCGAGATTCAATTGAAACCAGCGCCGCTTCCTCAAATCCCTGAGCTTTACCGTCAAGTTCTACAGCATCTTTCATCACCTGCTCTGCTATTTTCTGCCACTCCAAATTTATACTCGTTTCTACAGTCAAACCTCCCGCTTCCAAAGCATCTTTAGAAACATAGCGTGGCAATTCTTTCATAATATATCTGGCAAAATAGGGAGCTTGCACTTGCAGCCGTTTTGGAGCACTTGGTTTCACCGCCAGAGGTTGTGCGATCGCATCCCGTTCTTGCGCCACTGTAATCACCTTAGCTGCCAGCATTTGCTGCAACACAATATTGCGGCGTTCCTTAGCAGCATCTGGATTCACCAGAGGCGAATATTCACTTGGCGCAGGAGGTAAACCCGCCAAAGTCGCCATCTCTGCCAAAGTCAATTCATTCACCGGCTTACTGAAATAAACCCAGGCTGCATCCGCCACCCCATAAGCACCAGAACCCAAATAAACCAGATTCAAATAGCGCTCTAAAACTTGATCTTTATTCAATTCCCGCTCAATTTTCTGAGCCAAAAGCGCCTCGCGCACCTTCCGCAACAAACTACGTTCTTGGTTGAGGAAAACAATCCGCGCTAACTGCTGCGTAATCGTACTTCCACCCTGTACTAAATCCCTCGCCATGATATTAGAAGCGATCGCCCGAAAAATCCCTTGATAATCAACCCCCCCATGTTCATAAAAACGCCGATCTTCAATCGCAATAAAAGCCTTAATTAACTGTTCGGGAATCTCCCTCAGTTGCAGCTTTTCCCTAGTTGCAGGCCCACTTTGCAGCAAAATCGTTCCATCAGCCGCCTTAATACTCAAAGTCCCATCGCGAGTAAAAGCCGACATATCAGCAATATTCGGCAAAGCTTGCTCTAAAGTACGTAGACTCCACCAGACATAGCCCAGAGCACTACCGCCAACAGTAACTACACCTACTCCTACCCAAAATATAGGGCGGCGGTAAAGATTTTTCTTGCCACTACTCGTCAGAGGAGGAAATTTGGCATCAAACCAAGCCCGAATCTTCCTCAAGCCCGACCAATCTCGCTTAACTATATCAACCTTATTTGCGTCAGATGGCTGATTCTCTGTCTCAAGTGCAGCACCTTCGGCTGTCAGCGGTTCAGCATTAACTGGCACACCTTGCTGTAATTCTTGACCCGTCGGCGGTGTAGGCACTGCCCCTTCCGTTATAGCTTGGTTGAGTCCGTCGCCATCGGTAGCAGGCGACCAATTTTCATCAAAACTCGCCCCTACAGCATTGCTGCCTTGGCTTGCCGGATCTTGCATATTTGATAAAGATTCTGCCACGTTAGACTTTTAAACCACCTGTTAATTTTAGAACGAAGAAGGAAGAAGGGGTTAGGGACTAGGGGTTAGGGACTAGGGGTTAGGGACTAGGGGAAGAGGGAACAGGGAAAAAGAATTAATTATTTAGGAGAGAAGGAAAGGGAATTATGAGCGAGTTATAAACGTGACTTGTAACTCAAAACTCTTCCCTAATCCTGAGCATCCTAGTCCCTAGCCCCTTCTTCTAGCCCCTTCTTCCCCCCTAGACCCCTGCGTGGCCTAGTGCTAAGGCAGCCACAAGCATACCTAATACTAGGAAAGGCTGGGCACTTGCTTGATATTTAACATCATTTTCCAGAGGATTGCGTAGAAAATACATATCTTGGAAAGTGATTTGGGGAATCACCAACAACACGAGGAGGACAGCATAGAGATTCTGGTGGATGCTAATCAAGTATGCCGCAATTCCCAATTGAAAGATGTCGATCGCGCACACGCAAATCCAAGCCGCCTTATCCACACCAAACATCACAGGCAAGGATTGTAACCCCAATTGGCGATCGCCTTCTACACTCTTAAAATCATTAACAATCGCAATTCCCAACCCTGCCATACTGTAAAACAGGGTCAAAATCATAATCGTTGCATCCAGTTTGCCAAACAAAGCTTGTCCCGCCCACCAAGGTAAAGCAATGTAGCTAGAACCCAAGGCATAATTCCCCAACCACCCATTCTGCTTAAGTTTCAGCGGTGGTGCCGAGTAAATATAAGCGATAAAAGCGCCGCCGAGAGTTAAAAGAACCACGATCGGAAACTTATGACCGGCCCACAAATCAAGGGCGATGGAAATGCCGATCCCACCTAGCAGCAATACAAAAATTTGAGTGACGACTTGCGGAATCGAGATCGCACCGGAGGGAATAGGACGGTAGGGTTCGTTAATGGCATCGATTTCGCGATCGTAGAAATCGTTAAGGGTTTGGGTATATCCTGTCATCAATGGGCCTGAGAGCAACATACAAGCCGCTGCTACTAACACATTTTCCAGCGTCCAAGTGTAGTTACCAGAAGAAGCCGCCCCACACACAACTCCCCAAATTAGAGGAATCCAAGTAATCGGCTTCATCAGTTGCAAGCGAATTTTCCAGATAGAAGTTTCGCCCGGTGCAGCCCCTTTCATGCCCAACATTTGCCGAGTTTTGGCGGTGCGGCTATCTGTTTGGGTAGCACTGATGGGTGTTGGCTCTGGAGTAGACTGGGAAGGAGGAGAATCAGACATAGTTTTATGTTGACGGTGCTATCTTGTAGCTCTACGTTGCAATAATATTTCTGATAGGATACCATTGATATTCATAGATATACTTAATTTTTAACCGCACAGCGACGCAGATAATTACTAATTGCTAATTCTTAATAAAGATCGGGCCGGAATGGCAGAGTTACAGATATCTATCGTAAACTGTCTTGGCAATTGCTATAAAATAATTTAATTTTGTTCGGTTATCTCCTGAACGTTTCCATCGGGCAGAAAGTTAGAATCTAACACCTCAATAGAAGTGTAAGGACATAATTGGGGAAATACTTCTATCGGCAATCTAGTTTCAGCACTTGCCTGTTTAACCGCAGCCGCATAGCACTTATCAAATATCTCTTCTAAATATGGTTTCAGGCTAGGAGAATCTTCCAAATCGTCCTGAATGCGCCGCCGATGTTCTACGATGCTACCTTCCCAGCTACCGCTTCTCAACTCTGGCTGAAATTGCCACTTGAGCAAGTGCATAATGACTACAATAATATTGCTTTTGAGGCTCTTGCGTTCGCTTCTTCCCATGCTTTCTATTTCCTCAATCAGGTTTTCCCAATCAACGTTTGAGAAATCCTGCGATCGCAACTTTTCTACTGTTGTTTCAATCCATTTCAAGTAGTCTGCCTCATATAAGCTCTGTCTGTCAATTCCTATTTCTGTCACCATAACGTTCACTCCCAATGTTTACAATTATGTTTCTCTGATTTACAATTATATTTCTATCATAAATATGGAAAATTTTGTCCATAAAAATCTATTTATAGCTCTCCTAGTTTAATTCTCTTCATTTATTTCCTCAACTTTTTCATCGGGCAGAAAGTTAGAATCTAACACCTCAATAGAAGTGTAAGGACATAGTTGGGGAAATACTTCTATCGCTAATCCAGTCTCAGCACTTGCCTGTTCAACTGCATCCCAATAACATTCCGCAAATACCTCTTCTAAATATGGTTTGAGACTGGGAGAATCCTTTAAATCGTCGCGAATTCGCCTGCGATGTTCGACAATGCTGCTTTTCCAGCTACGACTTCTTAACTCTGGTTGAAATTGCCACTTGAGCAAGTGCATGATAACTACAATAAGATTGCTCTTAAAACTCTTGCGCTCACTCCGCCCCATGCTTTCTATTTCCTCAATCAAATTTTCCCAGTCAACGTTTGAGAAATCCTGCGATCGCAACTTTTCTACTGTTGTTTCAATCCACTTCAAGTAATCCAATTCATATAAACTTTGTCTGTCAATCCCTAGTTCCATTACCATATTTTTTACCTAAGTTTATGTTAATATCATTTACACACTTTCTACCAAAAACTAGGGCTTTAGATTGCTTTGTAAGACTCGCAATGACACAATTAAGTTTAAGTTGTTTTTGCCTAAGTCTGGTTAATTTATTGAGCATTTTCATCTGGCAGAAAGTTAGAATCTAAAACCTCAATAGAGGTATAAGGGCATAATTGGGGAAATACTTCCAGAGGCAATCCAGTTTCAATACTTGCTCCTTGAACTGCATTTGAATAACATTTAGCAAATACCTCTTCTAGATAGGGTTTGAGACTAGGGGAATCTTCTATATCCTCATGAATGCGCCTGCGATGTTCAAAAATGCTACTCTTCCAGCTACGACTTCTTAATTCAGGCTGAAATTGCCACTTTAACAAGTGAATTAATATCACAATGAGATTGCTCTTGAAGCTCTTGCGCTCACTCCGCCCCATGCTTTCTATTTCCTCAATCAAGTTTTCCCAGTCAACGTTTGAGAAATCTTGCGATCGCAACTTCTCTAATGTTGTTTCAATCCACTTCAAGTAATCCGCTTCATATAAACTTTGTTTGTTAATTCCTATTTCCGTCACCATATTTTTACCTGAGTTTATGTTAATATTATTTACACACTTTCCACCAAAAACTAGGGTTTTAGATTGCTTCGTAAGACTCGCAATGACACAATTAAGTTTAAGTTGTTTTTGCCTAAGTCTGGTTAATTTATTGAGCATTGTCATCTGGTAGAAAGTTAGAATCTAACACCTCAATAGAAGTATAAAGGCATAATTTGGGTAATACTTCCAGAGGCAATCCAGTTTCAATACTTGCACTTTCAACGGCATTGGAATAGCATTTAGCAAATATATCTTCTAGATAAGGTTTGAGACTGGGGGAATCTTCTAGAGCGTTGCGAATGCGCCTGCGATGTTCAAAAATGCTACTTTTCCAGCTACGGGTTCTTAACTCTGGCTGAAATTGCCACTTGAGTAAGTGCATAATAACGATAATAAGATTACTTTCTAAACTCCTGCGTTCGCTTCTACCCATGCTTTCTATTTCTTCAATCAAGTTTTCCCAGTCAACGTTTGAGTAATCCTGCGATCGCAACTTTTCTACTGTTGTTTCAATCCATTTCAAGTAGTCCGTCTCATATAAGTTTTGTCTATCAATTTCTAGTTTTGTCACCATAACGGCTTCCTCTTAAAGTTCTCACCTAAAACATCTTAAATAAATGACTCTCTCGCCGAGTGGGGGCGGGTTTTTTAGTCTTTCTGTACTGTGTAAAGCTACTGGCGAACCCGCCCCTACAGGTTTTTGAGGATGGTGCAAGATGTAACTTAAAATGAAATAATCAAGTAACTATTCTGAAACTTAGCACCAGTTACGGATTTTCCAGTTAATGCGGGAGGTAGGAGAATATTTCGTCGCTGATCTCCGGCATCAATAGTAACTTCCGGCCCTGACTGCGTAAGTTTGATTTGTTTTTTGTCAAATCCCGGCAAAAATAAACTAACTTGACGGTCAGCAACGTTGATGGTAATCGGTTTTGGTGCTTCACTGGCCTTACTAAAATCTGGTAAAGCATCCATTAATTGCTGCCAGTTATTATTACCCGCTACAGGGATTGATACTGCTGTCAAAGGGGCAAATTCGGCGGCAATAGTCTCTGTAACTGCTGATTGATTAAGGATAACACCGCCAACTGTAAGACCGACTTGTTGAGAACTACCCCAGAGATAACGGGCCGTTGCGATCGCACTTTCCTCCCCATTCGTCACCAAATAAGCTGCCACTCGATTCGGATCTGCGATCGCCCCTCTACCCTGATCTAAAATATTATTAACTTGTTGTGCTGGTTGGGCAAAATTATCGCCCGACCAATCAACATTAAGAACAGTGCTAACTACGGGTTGCACAAAGGGGGATAGAGATTTACCTAAATCTGAGTCTGCAAAAACTTGGCGGAAGCGACGGATGTACCAACTCAAAATTTCCGCCATTCCCAGCATCCGCAATTCCTCAAGACCACCGCTGCCATCGTAGACAATAACATCGTACTGTCCCGAAGCATCGTACTCCCGCAGAGCATCGAGTGCTAAAGCGCTGTCCATTCCTGGCAATATGCCTAATTCTTGCCCGTAAACCTGTTTAAAGAAAGGAGTGCGGAGATATTGAGCTTCCAGAGTCTTCAGTTCCTCCCACCTCTTCTCTAGCAGCAGTGTGCTTTGAAACTGCACTGCTTTGAGGTTAGGGGCTATTTCCTGGGGTTCTCCACTCACAGTAGCACGTAGCATAATCCCTAGAGCTGGCCCCGGTTCTTGACCAGCTAGCAGGACTCGCTTACCAGAGGCGGCAAACTTTTTCGCCGCTGCGATCGCGATCGTGGTTCTACCTGTACCGCCTTTGCCCAAAAATGTCAAAATCAAAGCCATTTTCTGTTCCCGATGCCAATAGCCTACAATTCAGCCCAACCCTCTGTCAGCGATCGCAGTCATTCCCTCTACTAGAGAACAACTTGACCGTTGCAGTTTTATCAGTTCAGCGTTCTTGACTATGTTAGCGGCCAGTTAGCCTCAGTGCCATCTCAACACAGAAGGAGATCGGAAAATAATAGTGATGAGCTATGAGATTGCTTGATTCAAAAGCAATCTCATAAGCAATCTTATAAGAACTCCAGCCCCTATACTAAATAGGTTCTAGCTCATCTTCAAAGAACCACGTCGCAAAGTTAGCGTCATCAAACTTGACAACTACGCCTACTCCGCTGCCGTCAACCATTCTGAAACCATCAACTGTGCCAACTGGATTTTGCTTCAACTTACCGATGATATTTGCAGGTACCCGGTCTCTAAGACGGCGCACCTTGACTCTCTGACCTACTTCTATAGACACTTAAATGTTCTCCTCTCATCAACCAATCCACAGTTTATCTGATTTGGGGGTTGGGCGATCGCAGCAAGGAAGTGCAGAATTAACAATGAAAAGAGCGATCGCGAAGCAATCTCAAAACTCTTTAATCCCAATCATCAGGTAGGTTATGTTAGCTAAAAGAATTTTGCCCTGTTTGGACGTAAAAGCTGGTCGCGTGGTCAAAGGTATCAACTTTATCGATCTTAAGGATGCTGGCGATCCAGTAGAACTAGCCCAAGTCTATAATGAGGCGGGTGCTGATGAGTTGGTGTTTCTAGACATTACTGCGACCCACGAAGACAGAGATATTATCGTTGATGTGGTCTATCGCACGGCGGAAAGGGTGTTTATCCCGTTGACGGTAGGTGGGGGTATCCAAAACTTAGAAACAATTAAAAATTTGTTAAGAGCCGGTGCTGATAAGGTCAGTATCAACTCAGCGGCGGTACGCGACCCCGATTTTATCAATCGCGCTAGTTCGCGGTTTGGGAATCAGTGTATTGTAGTGGCGATCGATGCTCGGCGGCGGGTCGATCCCGACAATCCGGGATGGGATGTTTATGTGCGGGGTGGTCGTGAAAATACGGGAAAAGATGCGATCGCCTGGGCTAAGGAAGTTGAACAACGCGGCGCTGGCGAACTTTTGGTAACAAGTATGGATGCTGACGGCACTAAGGCTGGTTACGATTTAGAATTGACCCGCACTATCGCTGAAATTGTCGAAATTCCGGTGATTGCTTCTGGAGGGGCCGGCAACTGCCAACACATTTACGAAGCTGTAACCACAGGTTCGGCCCAAGCCGCGCTATTGGCTTCCCTGCTGCATTTCGGCGAACTCAGTGTCGCTGAAATTAAGAGTTATCTAGCTAAGCACGAAGTACCAGTGCGAACCATCTAAACCAACTGTAAGAAGGAGGCAGGAGGCAGAAGGCAGAAGGCAGAAGGAAATCTCCCCCATCTCCCCCATCTCCCCCATCTCCCCTGTCTCCCCCATCTCCTCGCTCTTTCCAAGTCAAAGGCCTGCCTGCTTCCCCAAGCATTTCTAAGATATTGGCTGGCTCCTAGTTCAGTAGCTGAGGATGACGCTGAAGTAATATCAAGAGTCTGTGAGCGATCGCTTGCCCTTATCTTGAATGTTAATAGGGGGGTTTGTGTCGCTCTATAGTTCATTGCCGCTAAGTCTGCTGCTGGCAAAGTAGGCGCGATCGCATAGTTGCCTGGGTACTGTATTTAAAACGATCGCCCCCGAAAATATTTGCTAAGTTAGGAAAAGCTATTTCATTGGGATTATTCTGAGTATGTTAAGACCCAACGCACGGTTGCGGTATCCCAAGGCTAACTGATACTGATCCTAGGTCACTTCCTAGATAACGGGCAGGCTGCTTGATTTCTGGGGTAAGTAATTTCTCTACTGCAACTGAGCATCGGCTACCATTACTCGCTTCTATTCGCTTCTACTGGCGATAGCCCCGTAAAGATTGCCCGCCCCCAATCACAAACTGCTGGGATGGTAACAGGCTATTGGCTGAGAGTTGCAAATCTGCCGTGTAAAATCAGCAGATGATTTTCATTGAGCCTTTGTACCCGTTGCACCTGACCTAGCCGAGCTAAAAAATAGCCCATCAGGAACCGGAGATTCATTGACAGCTAGCATCGAATAAACCAGTACCAATGCTGAATTGCGATCGCAGAGCCCAAGCCAGCCAGCGAGGATCTGTCGACGAATGTAGACTTTTTCGAGATTGACTAGCGCTGGTAGTAGTAGCCCCGGATTCGCTACAGCTTCCTCCCCTGGGCCCAAACCAAAGGGAAAGGGATCGCCGGCGAGATAAGTGCAGACCCCTCTGATAAGTAAAACGCGAGAGATACAGCAAACTCCGTGTATCGGCGATCGCAATAACGGCTGGTTACTACGTATTTTCAACTACGGTAGTGAGTGGGCTTCAGCCAACGCCTACGTCATGATCCCTAAATGCTTAACCCTAGAATTATCTGTATTGACTATCCCACCTAAGTAATTTCACTGAATCTTTCATCGCATTTACTGCACCGCTTTTTTTAAAGTTTCTGTAACAGAGTTGTAAAATTTATACTAGAGAAATACACTACTTTCCTTGCTTTAGTGTATGGGTGCATATACTTTCAGGATTCCTACGATCCTGGGGGCTTTCAAACCAAATTTGTCCCTTGATTCTACACTAGGATGTGAATAATTATCAATACTGAAGTTAGCTTGAAAAGGGTTAGCTTCGATGACGCGGACGATCAGGATACTTTCGCCTTCCTTCTCGCCGGCTCGCAGGCTTGCTTCTACATTGTCAAACAAAGGATCGACACGCAGCAGCCGGAGTTGATCTTCCAGCTTGGCGGTACTCAGGGGTCGTCCGGCCCCTAACCGAATGCGGCTGCGGACGTAGGATGGATTTAAGCGTTTGGTTCCTTCGACTTCAATTTTGGCCAGCTTTCCTTCGATTACCTGAATTTGGACGTTACCATTGGTGATGGTTTGAGGTGGGACAACGGCTCTGGAGGTGATGTAGCCGCGATCGAGGTAAATAGTGGTAATTTTATCTGCGGCTTCCCTAAGTTGTTCTAGGGTAACGGAACGCCCTTCTAGGGGCTTAACGATCGCCTCAATGTCTTCGCGACTTAAGATTGTGCTGCCAACGACCTCGATTTTCTGCACTGGAATGGGTACATTCGGCAGTTCTGGCTGTGGTGAGGGGGTGGGTTGGGGTTCTACTTGCGGTGGTGCTTGGGGCGGTTCTGGGGTTGGTTCTGGGGGCGGTTGGAGGAAGCGATCGCGATTGGGATCGGGATTTAGATCGGCAGGATTGAGATCGGAAGGTAGATTTTGTGGAGTTTGGGGTGTCTGGGCGAGAAAGTTACAAGTTGGTTGTTGGCAAGTTGCAGGTGGGGTGGAGGGGGAAGAGAAGTTATGAGTTGTCAGTTGTGAGTTGTGAGTTAAAAATTCCCTATCTGGTTGAGGAGATAGGGTGGATATCAACTCATGGGAGTGGGAAATCCCACTAGCGCGATCGCCAGGAGTAGGAACAGATGTATTCAATTCACTAGAAATCTGCTGTAGGTAGCCCCAAGAAGTTCTGAAGCTTGGTTTTTTCTGGGGTTCAGATTCAGAATCTAGATTGCTTTGGGGAGGATCTAGTTTTAGGGCAGGATCGGGGAGAGATAAGGAAGTCAAACTGGATAATTTAGATTCCGAGTTAGTCTGCTTTGCCTCTAAATCATTCAATACTTTTACTAATTTTTCAGCTTCGGCGCTGCTTTCCTTTTGTGCTTCTGGCTTGCTAAAGTCTGTTGCTACTCCGTCCTTTTCTGCCTTTTGACCTGGCTCGACAACCGTATCCCATGCCCCGTTTCCCGTATTTACTTGGTTTGAGGTGAGGGTTGGCTTGAGTGAAATGTCCAGAGTTTGGGAGAGAGCGTCGTTGCCCCAAAAGCAAGCGATCAGGACTGCACTGGGAATTGAGACTCCACACCGAAACATGACAAGACTTGCACTCCAGGGCATAAAATATTTGCTCTTTAATTAATTTGTTGGCTACTTTACCATGAGAGTTTATCTTATTAGAATTCAGGATTTAGAAGCAGGAGCCAGCAGTCAAGAGTCAGAATCAAGAATAATTCAGCAGCTAGAATTTAGAATTCAGAATAATTTATGCTGACGGATGTATTCTGAATTCGTAGTTTTGACAAATGTATTCCAAATTCTATTGGCAATTAATGGCAGGATCTCACCCGCTGAAAACTGCAATTAGCCGCTCGTTAGACTAAGGCAGAAGCCAGGCAAAATTCTCCCGTCACTCCCTCTCGCTTGCTTGTTGTTCCCTCATTCCCTTTTCTGCCTGCCCCCTGTGTCCCTGGATTAATTTGTGGGAATCAATTGAATCTGCACCAATGGTTGTTGGGCTATTTTTTCTAGCTCAACTGCGCTCAAAAGTTCAGTCCACTTGACTGTTAGTGCTGAATCAGCGGGCTGAGAACGACGCAGATCCGCTAAGGTAGTAATATATTCGTACCATAAGGATTCTTTGGCGTAAATGTTAAGGCGATCGCGTTCCGATCCAACCCCATCTAACTGAGATTTCAGGCCTGCCGTCATTTCGACGCGGTTGATCCAGCCAGAAACTACAATATCTGCCTCGCTATCATTAGGGTTGCACTTAATAGTAAAGTACCAATGGTAGTTTTTGCCAACCTCTAAGGAAGCTGCGTTAGCAGTAGGAAGAGTAACGCTAACAATGCCAGGGGCCTTAGCGATCATCCTGAAGCTAGTTTTGTAAACGGTCTTATCAGCTTCATCAGCCAGCTCAAACTCAACTATTTTGTCGAGGGTGGCGGGCACGTAGTAAAAGAATGTTGGATTCGCTGATATCGTTCGCCCCATCGTTGATTTGGGAATCAATGCAGTGGTGCTAGTGGGGCATTCTGGCCCGCGAGTGCCACCACCTTCCCGACGACCAGGGACTCCCCGATCTGGCGGTTCAAAAGCGTTCCAACTCGCATCTGGTCGCTGAGTGCTCGCGGAGTTTTCATTGGGGATGGTGGGTTCGACGGTTTGCCAGTTATCTGGTATCTGTTGGGTAGATGCGCGATCGCCTGTTTCTGCCAATATATTTGCTGCCATTGCTTCTTTTGGGAAGCTAGAGGTAGCAACTATGTCTAGAGACAGAGCTAAAGAAAGAAATGCGATGTGTAGAGGAGCCTTTGTCCAAGCCATGATGAACCAGCCTTCAGGTGAACCTAGCAACTTTGTTAGACGGCTTCATTGTATCTAATGTTCCGCCCGATCTAGTAACCTCTTGTACTTAATTTATATCTTTTGGTAGATAGGATTGATTTTATCGCTCAAAGCCAGTATCAGATTCACCCTCTCGCCGTTGAATGCTAGCCTAACTCTCAAGGAGGCCGACAACTAGGCGTGCGCTGGCACGGTGCAGTGATGCTTGTTGATTTTCACAGGCCGATCGGTTTGATTTTCACACTACCCACACTCATATTTATCATGCACCTAAATTCACCCGCTCTCTCAGATCAAGGGCTTTCACGGCTGCGGACGGTCAGGCCGATAGGAGTCTTGGCAATACATGGTATCGCGTTTTTAGGGGATGAACTCTTTGGTCTTGATAAACCAGGGGGACTGCTGGTTTCGATTGACCCTGAAACTGATAATACGACTGTGTTAAATCCCTGTCGCGTGGATAAGTTTGTGGATGCTACTGGTTTGGCTATTTGGGAAGATAGCCTCTGGTTTGTCCGGGATGACAGCGTGTACGTCTGTCCCGGGGCAATTCGTGACGGTTCTATTGCTGAAATCGAACCTCAGCATTTTGTTTCGCTTCCTTACTCTGCCGATGGGGTTGCAGTTTGGAATTCTACTGTTTATGTGACTTGTCAAAAAGCAGGTTGCATTATTGTTTTTAACCGCACTAATCGCAAAGAGATTACTCGGTTTTACTCGCCCGGTATCGGGGTTGAGAATATTACGGTGCGGGGTGAGGAACTTTGGGTTTGCGATGCGACGGAACAAACGGTTTACTGTTTGGAACGAGGGACTGGAGAAGTTCGCTTTAATGTGTTAACACCATTTGAGTCGCCTACAGCTTTAGCTTTTCACACAGATGCTGCTACTGGGAAAGAAGTTCTTTATGTTGCTTATGCTGGGGAGGAACTTTACATCCGGGACGATCCAAATTCGGAAGATCCTTATCAGTTGACGAAGCGCGATCGCACTTTTATTCATCCTTTGCATTTTCATTACAATGAACGCGATCGCTATGCTTTATCTAATGGTTTTCTGATGGAGATGTCTTATGTGGAGGAACTTGCTCCTCTGGATGAGGTACACATAGATAATCTGGAATGGCGGATTGCGATGCCGTCAGATACTCATCGCCAAAAGGTGCGGCAAATTTCACCGATCGGTATGCCTTTTACTGAAGAAATTCAGGATGGAGAACGAGTAGCGGTGTTTAAGTTTGACCCGCTACGGGCACATGAACGGCGAATTTTTGGCTGGAAAGCTCTACTGGAAGTCAGGAGTATTAAATATGAAATTACTCCCCGCGATGTGGAAAAAGCTCCCGCCTTAACGCCTGAATTTCAAGCTAAATATTTGGTGGATGATGACAGTTTAGCGATGGATTCGGATATTGTGCGTGCTGCTGCTAAGGAGGCAATTGGAACAGAAACAAATATACTCCGAAAATTGCTGAGCATTCGTAATTATGTTTATGATTGCCTTTCTTACAGTATCAGACCGCACATTGATACACCTGATGTTGTACTCCGGCGGGGCACTGGTTCCTGCGGGGAGTATGTGGGCGTGTTGTTAGCTTTGGCTAGGTTAAATGGGATTGCTTGTCGCACTATTGGCCGCTATAAATGTCCGGCTTTTGCTGACAGGAAGGGTGTACCTTTGTCGCCGGATTTTAATCATGTTTGGCTGGAGTTTTATATCCCCGGTTTTGGCTGGGTACCGATGGAGTCTAATCCTGATGATATTCAAGAGCGCGGCCCCTATCCTTTACGATTTTTTATGGGTTTGGCTTGGTATCATGTGGAAATCGGTAAAGGGATTCGGTTTCAAAGTCTCAAAAGTGGGGGACTTCCTTTGAATAAGGAAGAAGTTTCGGTGGGAACCTTGGCGATTAATCACGTTAGGTTTACAATTTTGTCAGAGTTACCAGCTAATTGAAGTGTTAACGGTTAACGGTTAACTGTTAACCATTGAATGTAAAATTTAAGGAGGAATAATGGAGTTCTCGGCTGTTAATTTGCTGGTTTGGGTGGCTTTTGTGCTGTTGGTTGTTGTTACTGGCGGTGTTCTTTATCTGACGGCGCTTGAGTGGCGCGATCGCAGAGTGCAAGATAACATTAAGCGCAAACGCTAGCTAGTATAGCTAGGGGCTAGGGGCTAGGGGCTAGGGGAAGAAGGGAAGAAGAGAAGAAGGGGCTATATTTGTTGAAAAATCAAATGTATTGTAATATTTGATTTGTTTGTGGTAGGCAATCTCTGTACAGATTGCCTTTTTTATACTGATTGAAATTTTGCATTCCGATCTCACAAAAACTGATGAACCGAATATTTCGCTTGATAATTATTGTTCTCCTGGCCTTGAGTGCCACTCTCTCTATCCTATTTCAGGCAATGCCATCAGCATCAATTCCAAAATCAGCGATTGAGGTTACAAATCCCCTAGAAGTTGCTCAGAATATTGATTTTGGACGGCACTTTCAAGAATTAGGAGTTGAAGGTTCAATTCTGATCTATGACTCCAAAAACGATCGGGTATTTCAACATAATCCCGAACGGAATGCAAGAGCATTTTCACCTGCATCAACCTTTAAAATTATCAACTCCTTAATTGCTTTAGAAACTGGGGCAATTTCAAATGAAATATCGGTGCTAACTTGGGATGGAATTCAAAGAGATATTCCTGAATGGAACCGAGACTTGAATATGAAAGAAGCATTCAAAGTGTCTGCGGTTTGGTTTTACCAAGTTCTAGCTCGTCGAGCTGGTTACGAACAAATGCAAAAATGGGTGAATAATGTAGGATATGGCAACCAAAAAATTGGGAATAAAGATGATATTGATAAATTTTGGTTGCAAGGAGAACTGAGAATCACACCTCAAGAGCAAATTCAGTTTCTCCGCCGTCTTTACAATAATGAATTACCTTTCTCCAAACGAACAGTCTCTATTGTCAAAGACATTATGATTATGGAAAAAACTCCAGATTATACAATCAGAAGTAAAACTGGTTGGGCTGGTTTTGGAGAGAACGTAACAGTGCAAATCGGATGGATAGTTGGTTACTTGGAGAAAGGAGATAATGTTTACTTTTTTGCCACTAACATTGATATTCGTAACCAGAAAGATTCATCTGCTCGTATGGAGGTAACTCGTCGTTGTTTCAAAGATATGGGAGTGCTTTAGATCTCCGTAACGCCGCCTTATAGGCGGTGATTTGACCGCCTATAAGGCGGCGTTACGGAGAAGAGGAGAGTTGAGTAATAATGGGAGAGACAAGCTTAATTAGCGATCGGCACATTCTGAAATGCCTGAGTTTGAGGAACGTAAATGTCGATCGCACTTACCTCTTCAGGTACGCGCAACCACACATAGGCATCTGCGGAAGCGCCGGGTTTGAGCTCTCCTAACAAAACTTGTCCGGTTGATTGTTCTGAGTCTAATGATTTGTAAACTTGGGTAGTTTGGCGATCGCGAGCAGTGGTATCGCCAATGCTAATGCTCTCCTTAAATGCGCGATCGTCCGTCAAGCGCCGAATACGCATTTGCACATTCACCACATCCCGCTGATCTGTTTCTGGATCTTGAATCCGCTTAACTGAAAGTAATTCAATTTTGGCCTTATTCCCGTAAGCGTTGCTAGCAAACTTGTCTAGTTTAATTCCCTGGCTATTACTGGCAAATTTAACGCTCTTGCTGGGTACAACCTGTCTTACTGGTTCAGGAGGCGTTTTGCTTAAAGAACTAGCTGAACTCGTCCCTAAATTAGAGTTGGCGATCGCGATATTTCTAAATGGTGCTGCATTCGGAACAAAGATGTCGATCGCATTCATCCCTGAAGGTACTTTTAGCACGACATAAGCGTTCTTTCTTTCCTCTGGACGCATTTCTGACAAAGAAATCGGGTTTGAGGCTTCCTGAAAAGGATCGACTGCTGTGTATGTTTCGCTAGTAATGGGATTGCGACCTTCTATAGCACCTGGATCGATAATATCGCTCGCTCCGACATTATTCTCCGCCACTCGATCGATCCGCATTTCTACAGTCACTTCGTCAGGTTTACCTTCTAACCGATAGACGGAAAGTATCTTGATTTGTGCTTTACCTCCAAAAGCAGGCTGGACGGAAGAATTGAGCTGATTTTGGACAGCAGGCGATGGATTTGATTGAGTAATTGCATCGCTATTTTTGACCTGAGTTTGAGAGTATGACGAGTCATTTGCCTGATTAGATTCAAACTTTTGATATAGGGATAATCCAACGCCTGCTAAACCCAAGGTTGTCAGTACGCTTGCCACCAGAATCCCCAGATTTGTACTCATACTGTCGCGCTGGCGCAATCTTGTGGATGTAGCTGGTCTGTTTAAAGTTTGTTCTTGGATCTTCATGGTTATTTCTCCCAGAACTATATTAACTGCTTAGTCAAAAATTGTGCTTAATCGATCTAATTTTACTTAATATTACCCACTATAAATTCTGTCTGAGGAGCGAGATTCTTAATCTTAACTCTCAATCTAAAGACGTGAATTAATTTTCAGTTTATTCAAAATTTATTTAAATTATTATTTTCTTCAATATCTTCCCAGCCAAATGCAAGTTATTCTGTACGCAAAGGGCATCTCATTTTCTACCCATGAACTTAAAATGCCACTTGCACAAACCGATCGTAGGACTTACGCATCAAAACTGAATGCGGCCAAGACAGGGGCGCTACTAGCCTTGTTGCCTAAGTCCTATTAAAACATATTTGCTGTGTCGTTTCAAACTACTGCCCACTAATTATTCAAAGTCACACTTATGGTAAGATTTTACCTGTGAAAAACTCCGATTTGAGGTTGATTGACATCTATGTGCTTCTCTGTTGTTTTGTATTTGCTGAGGACTGTCTTAATAGTATTACGCAGTTCTAAATCGGTTGCCGGCTTGCTGATAAATGCTGCTGCTCCCATTGTCAAGCAATAAAGGCGAGTAATTTCTTGTATGGCAGATGAATATACTATTACTGGAATCTTTACTGATTGATTGAAAAGAGTTTCCAGCACTTCAAAACCATCTTTTTCTGGCATCTCAATGTCAAGAATAATACAATCAGGATGATAAGCGCTAATCATCTCTAAGCATTCTCTACCATTGCTAGCTTCTAATGTGCGATAATTATCTGCTCTCATGGCGTGCCGAGTTAGATCGCGCCAATTCTGCCGATCGTCGGCAATTAGAATTAAGCTCACTTTCCTGCTCCTTCAAAATTCAGAATTTATGTTGCCAAGTTTACTTGTGTACTTATACTTACAGGGGGTAATACCCTACAATCATAGTAAACTTATTTTATCTAAGCTCCCTCAACCTTTAGGCTGAGATGTAATTAAGCTTCTGGCGCAAATATAACTAGGATATGAAAGGAATTGGGATTAGTTTGTTACTGGTAATCATCGGATGGCCGCTGACGGCGGTTGCTCAAAGACAAGCTGCTGAGAATATTTGTCCTGCTCAGTTAGGTGTAGCGGTGGATGCGATCGCCAATCGCGCTCAATTTCGTCGCTCTCGCTGGGGGATGGTGATTCAAACTTTATCTACGGCGACAACTCTCTACAGTCGAGATGCTCAGCAATATTTCATACCTGCTTCCAATGTAAAATTGTTGACAACGGCGGCGGCTTTGCAAAAACTCGGCCCTCAATTTCGGATAAGAACTTCTGTTTATGGCGATCAAAATCGACGTTTATACATTGTAGGAAGAGGCGATCCGAGCATTACGGAAACTCAATTAAAAGATTTAGCGAAACAGTTAAAACAGCGGGGAGTTAATCAAGTTAGCGAGTTGATCGCTGATGATAGTTATTTTCCCGGAGATTCAGTAAATCGGAATTGGGAATGGGAAGACGTGCAAGCCGGCTACGGAGCACCAATTAATAGTTTAATTTTCAATGAAAATGCGATAAAATTAGTGTTATCACCACAATCTATCGGTCAACCGCTGCGAGTTACCTTTGCCGATGTAACACAGGCAAATCAGTGGCGAATTGAGAATAATTCTGTGACTGTGGGAAAGGATGAATCGGAGTTTGTGGAAGTTGGGAGAGATTTCTGGCAACCGATAATTCGAGTTAGGGGAAATTTGAGATTCGGTTCTGAGTCTGAATTTGCTTATGTGTCGGTTGTCAATCCCGCTAATAATTTTCTTCAACGCTTTCGCCAGGTACTTAATGCTGAGGGAATTACTGTTAAGCAGGCGTTAGTTGCATCTAATTTTTCGCCACAAACTCAAGAATTAGCAGCAGTTGAATCTCCACTATTGGCGGATTTAGTGAGGGAGACTAATCAGGAAAGCGTTAATATTTATGCTGAGGTGTTAGTAAGATTACTGGGTAAAATTGCACCTTTACCCCGAAAAGATCGAGTTGGATTTGGTTTGCCAGAGCTAGCAGCAGCATTAACTCAATTAGGTGTTAATCCTGATGGTTATGTATTAGCTGATGGTTCTGGTTTATCTCGTCAGAATTTAGTTAGTCCAGAGGCTTTGGTGCAAACTTTGAGATTGATGGCTAATTCGCCAGTAAAATCTATTTATCGTGATTCTTTGCCAGTTGCAGGTACAAGCGGTACATTAAAGAATCGTTTTAATAATACATCAGCGCAAGGAATTGTCCGCGCCAAAACAGGAACTTTAACTGGTGTTTCTGCCTTGTCTGGATATGTAGAAGTTGCGAATTTTGAGCCGTTGGCTTTTAGTATTATTGTCAACCAATCTGATTTGTCTGCGGGAGATTTACGGGAAGCAATAGATGAGATTGTGTTGGTATTAACTAGGTTAAAGAGATGTTGAGTAAGTAAATCAACCTAA
>NZ_CACA01000309.1:0-2053 GCF_000180455.1 Kamptonema sp. PCC 6506 | reverse complement strand
ATTGGCTCCATCTCCAGAACTTTTGCCACCTGTAATGTCGAAGCGATTTTGCTGTTGAGTAACAGCAGTACCCGTACCATCGGGAGCCGGGATAATCGTTGGGGCCTGGGCAAAATTTTATGAATTTATTGAGCAATGCTATTGATGCCTTAGAAGACTCAAATCAAGGGTACAAGTATGCAGAAATTCCCAATAAAATTACTGTTAAAACTGAGTTATCAGAGGATAAAAAACAGGCAATAATTAGGATTAAAGACAATGGGAGTGGTATGAGCGCACAGGTGCAATCGAAGATTTTTGACCATTTATTTACGACGAAGGAAGTCGGAAAAGGGACGGGATTGGGGTTAGCGATCGCCCGGCAGATCGTTGTAGAAAAACATCAGGGTACTATAGAAGTTGAGTCAACGATTGGTTGCGGAACTGAGTTTTGTATCCGGCTGCCAGTTTCACCATATACAGACGATTAAAGCTAGCATCTCAAGTAAAAATCATCTAAAAATCACCATTACACCAAAGTGGAGGAAGTCACTATGAATTTGTCTGAATATCAATTCAATACGGAATTGTACAACGGTTCGAGGACTATTGTGTATCGGGGTGAGCGCCAGGTGGACTCATTACCAGTAGCCATCAAACTGCTGAAAAATACCTATCCCACCTTTAACGAATTAGTCCAATTTCGCAATCAGTACACGATCGCCAAAAATCTTAGATCGCCACTAATCATCCAAACCTATAGCTTAGAAACCTACCACAATAGTTATGCCTTGGTGATGGAAGACTTTGGGGGAATTTCTCTCAAGGATTATTTCAGCAAAAATCAGAGTGTCGCCTCTTTAGAGGAGTTTTTAGTGATAGCGATCGTCCTCTGTAACACCTTAGACTTACTCTACCATGAGCGGATAATTCATAAAGATATCAAACCCAGCAATATTTTAATTAATCCTGAAACCAAACAAGTAAAATTAATCGACTTTAGTATCGCATCTTTATTACCCAGAGAAACCCAAACCCTAGTTAATCCCAACGTATTAGAAGGAACACTAGCTTATATATCTCCCGAACAAACCGGGAGAATGAATCGAGGGATTGATTATCGCACAGATTTTTATTCTTTGGGTGTAACGTTCTTTGAATTACTCACAGGTGAGTTACCATTTGCATCCAATGAGGCAATGGAATTGGTACATTCTCATATCGCCAAAAAATCGCCATTTGCCCATGAAATTAATCCACAAATTCCCCCTATCCTTTCAGAAATTGTCAAGAAGTTGATGGCAAAAAATGCTGAAGATAGGTATCAGAGTGCATTAGGACTGAAATTTGATTTAGAAAAATGTTTAACTCAGTTAAGAGAAGCTGGTGAGATTTCAAGTTTTGAAATTGCCAGTAGGGATGTGTGCGATCGCTTCATCATCCCCGACAAGCTCTATGGACGAGAAACCGAAGCAGAAACTTTACTGCAAGCATTTGAGCGAGTCGCTAACCCCCCTGAAGCCCCCCTTGCTAAGGGGGGAAATAAGGGGGTAGAAATGATGCTGGTAGCAGGTTTTTCGGGTATTGGGAAAACAGCCGTTGTCAACGAAGTTCATAAACCAATTGTTCGGCAACGCGGTTATTTTATCAAAGGAAAATTTGACCAATTTCAACGCAATATTCCCTTCTCTGCTTTTGTACAAGCATTTCGGAATTTAATGGGACAATTGTTAACCGAAAGCGATCCACAGATTCAGCACTGGAAAAATCAAATATTAGAAACTGTCGGAGACAACGGTCAGGTAATTATTGAAGTCATTCCCGAATTAGAAAAAATCATTGGGGAACAACCACCAGCAGTAGAATTATCAGGAACAGCAGCCCAAAATCGCTTTAATTTATTATTTCAAAACTTTACCCAAGTTTTTACCAGTGCCGACCATCCATTAGTGATGTTTTTAGATGATTTACAATGGGCTGATTCAGCATCATTAAAGTTGATGCAATTATTAGTGAATGATACAGGTCATCTTTTCATCATTGGTGCTTATCGGGATAACGAAGTCAATCCAGC